>CAZMWS010000179.1:3182-4389 GCA_964570085.1 uncultured Lentisphaeraceae bacterium
CTAGCGGCTAGTTTGTAAGGTGCCGCAGGCGCTCTTCCGCCGCCCGAGCGGCGGTACCGTACCGCGGCAAGTGCCTCCCAAGCGCGGTTTTCGCAGGAAGATCTCCAAAGGACGGAGGGCTTGCGCCCCCCGAACCCCCCGCCTAGTTTCTTCCGCCTTGGAAGGCGGTACCAATACAGGCCTACCCCACTTTTTTTGCAATGCGTTTTCTCACCGCCATTCTCGCCATTTTCCTGCTAGCCGTTCCTGCGCTGTGTGCGGATCAGGGGTATCCGTTGCCTGGGTGGGTGGAGGCTCCGGATCCCGCGGCTGCGGTAGAGGAAGCGCAGGATGGCGGGTGTTTCGTGTCGTATCTGGGGCCCTCTCCCAAGAGCCTGAACTACTACCTGGACAACAATGTCATGAGCGCCCAGGTGACCGAGCTGCTCTACGACTGCCTCCTCTCACGAGATCCCGAGACCCTGGAATTCACTCCCTGGCTGGCCAGCCGGTGGAGCATCTCCGAGGACAAGCGCACCTTCACCTTCTGGCTAGACGAAAATGCCCGCTGGAGCGATGGCCGTTCCATCACCGCAGAGGATGTCCTGTGGACCTGCCAGGTCCTCACGGATCCCAAGAATCTGACCGGTCCCATCCGCTACCAGCTCCAGCGCATGGAACCGCCCGTCCTCCTGCCCGACGGCGGCATACAATTCCGCGCGAAGTCCCTCCATTGGGAGAATCTCTCCGCGCTGGGCGGCCTCATGGTCCTGCCGAAACACGCCTTCGAGCACCTGGATTTCAATCTGGTGAACTTCGATTTTCCCGTAGTCAGCGGTCCCTACCGCGTCAAGGAATTCCGGGAGGGGCAGCATCTGTTGCTGGAGAAGCGCAGCGACTACTGGCGGAAGGACTACCCCGCCTGCCGCGGCATCCATAACTTCCAGCAGCTGAAGATGCGCTTCTTCGAGGACCAGCAGAACGCCTTCGACGCCTTCAAGAAGGGCGAGATCGACGCCATGCGCATCTACACCGCCAGCCAGTGGCACGACCTGGAGCACCAGCTGGGCGCCGTCCGGAATCACTGGATTGTGAAGCAGGAGGTCCACAACCAGGAGCCCGTGGGCATGCAGGGCTTCGCCATGAATCTTCGCCGACCGCTCTTCCAGGATCTGCGGGTCCGACAGGCGCTGGCGCTCTTGCTGGATCGGGAATTCATGAACCGCAC
>CAZMWS010000180.1:0-4388 GCA_964570085.1 uncultured Lentisphaeraceae bacterium
CCCTCACCCAGGAAAACCAGAACGACTTCTGCACCATGGCATTCATGGGGCTCTCCGGCGGACTCTTCGTGTATTTCGCCATGGACCTGGCGCGGCTGGTGCTCACCGTCGTGGTCGCCCTCACCGTGGCGTGGCTTTTCCTCTCCCGCGGCATCGGCATACAGATCCTTCCGCGGCTCCTCCTGCGGGCACTCAATTTCGCCCTGCCGCCCCTGCTGGTCACCATCATCTGGACCTACGCCGGGCTCCCAGGCGACACCTCCCTCCACTACACCATCCTCTGCGTGGTGTATATCCTCTACTACGTCATCGAGGGCAGAAGCGGCATGGTCCTCCCTGTCCCCAAGCCCCCAAGCAAGCCATGACCCTCCTCCGAAAGCTCTTCTGGGCCCTCCTGGTCCTACCCACACTCTCCACGGCACTCCTCTGCGCCGAACAAAAGGAAAGCGAAGCCGGCAATCCCGTGACGGGCGACACCTGGCTTTTGGCCGCCTGGGACAAGATCTGCGGGTGGGCGAAAGCCGCCTGGGAGTGGCTCTCCACCAATGTGCACACCATGCTCATCCAGGACATGGGAATGGGTGACGCCAATCTGGTGGCGCTCTTCGTGATGCTGGCCATCATCACCGTCATGCTCGCCTCCGGCGCCTGGGCCGCCTCCATCGCACAGATGCGCCGCCACAACGGCCTGCCGTACTTCTTCCTGGGGCTCTTCACCTTCTTCGTGGGACCCATCTCCCTGCTCTTCACCCTGGAAATCAAGGGCGAGAAAGAGCAGCTGGAGCGCTTCGCGCAGGATGCCGCAAAGAAGCGTGCGGAGGAAGAGGAGCGCAAGCAGAAGGAGGCCATGCAGGCTCGGGAGCGCGGACAGGAGGCCCCCGCGGTCTCCTCGGAGGGCGTGGTCTGGAACAAGGACTACTTCGCCTCCATCCAGCGAAAGGAGGACGGCTCCCCCAATGGCCCCTGGAAAGCCACCTACAACGGCGTGACCGTTCGCGTAGAGGAGATCCTGGAGGCGCTGGACGAATGCATCCAGGCGCGCATTGTCAACCAGGAGGGCGTCGTCATTGTCGGACGCATCCCGTATTCCCGTCTGCAGGAGTGGGAGCCCCTGCCCCTCACTCCCGAGGAGGAGGCCGCCCGCTCCGCCGCCTTCGCCCAGGAGGTCGCCGCGAAGATCGCCGCGGATGCCGCCATGCTCAAGAAGGCGGGCATCATCCCCGAGGACGCACCACTTCCCGGAGAGGCCGAAGCGCAGGCCGCCGAAGCACAGCAGGCTGCCTCCGATGCCGCCCAGGAGGGCCCCGTCTGGAACCAGGAATACTTCGAGGCGCTCCTCCAGAATCCCGATGGTCCCTGGAAGGTCCGCTACAACGACGTGGAGGTCCGCGTAGACGAGATCCAGGAGGTCCTCAAGGAGTGCATCCAGGTGCGTTTCACCAACCTGGAGGGCGTCCCGCAGGTCGGGCGCATTCCCTACGCGCGCATGCAGTCCTGGGAGTCCCTGGCCCCCAAGCCCGCCCCCGCCGCCCCACAGCCGGAAGAGCAATCCCCGGAGCCAGCCGACCAACAACAGTAGCCCTCCCCCCCTCTCTTCCCCATAGACCCCTTCGAAAATCCGCGGAGTGAGCTTTTTCCGCGGACGCTTTTGCACCCGAGACCCCGAACCCATAGCCCACCATGTTTGACTGCACTGAATCCGGCGCCACGCTGGCGAACCAGGAGCTCGACACCCTGAAGTTCTGGCAGGAGAACCAGATCTTTGAGAAATCCGTGGAGAATCGCAAGGACGCCGAGCCCTTCGTTTTCTTCGACGGACCGCCCTTTGCCACCGGCCTCCCCCACTACGGACACCTGCTGGCCGGCACCATCAAGGATGTGGTGCCCCGCTACCAGACCATGCGCGGACGCTATGTCCCCCGCACCTTCGGATGGGACTGCCATGGCCTCCCCATCGAATCCCTGGCGCAGAAGGCGCTGAATCTGGCGGGCGCGCCCGCCATCCAGCAGGCCGGCGTGGATGTCTTCAACGAAAAGTGCCGTTCCATGGTGCAGACCTACGTCAATGAATGGAAGGCGACGGTCAACCGCATGGGGCGCTGGGTGGACTTCGACCACGGCTACAAGACCATGGATCCCACCTTCATGGAGACCGTCTGGTGGGTCTTCTCCCAGCTCTGGAAACAGGGACGCGTCTACAAGGCGCACCGCATCGTCCCCTACAGCTGGAAACTGACCACACCCCTCTCCAACTCCGAGGCCAGCGCCAACTACAAGATGGTCCAGGATCCCACCGTCACCGTCCGCATGAAGGTCCGCTCCTGGCCCCTGGAGGTCCCCGAGGTCGAGGGACTGACTCCCTACATCCTCATCTGGACCACCACCCCCTGGACCCTCCCCAGCAACCTCATGGTCTGCGCCGGACCCGACCTGGACTACGTGCTGCTCCGTGACGGACAGACCACCGACGCCTATCTCATGGCGAAGAACCGCGTCGCCAGCCTCTTCAAGAAGCCCGAGGACTACACCATCCTCCGGGAATTCAAGGGTTCCGACATCAAGGGACTGCGCTACGAGCCCATCTTCCCCTACTTCGCCGACCGCCATCCCAATGACTTCCGCGTCCTCAACGACAGCTACGTCACCGACGACGACGGCACCGGCTTGGTCCATATCGCTCCCGCCTACGGCGAAGACGACTACCGGATCTGCCAGAAGGAGAATGTGGTGCTGGAGGACCCCCTGGATGTGGAGTGCCGCTTCACCAGCGCCGCCCCCGATTTCCAGGGCATGCAATGCAAGGAGGCCGACAAGGCGGTCATCAAGTGGCTCAAGGACCACGGGAAGCTGGTGAAGCAGGACACCATCGTCCACAGCTATCCCTACTGCGAGCGCACCGACACCCCCCTCATCTACAAGGCCATCGACGCCTGGTATGTCCGCGTGGAGGACCTCCATGAGCGCCTCCTCAAGAACAACGCCCAGACCAGCTGGGTGCCCGAGGCCATCGGCACTCACCGCTTCGCCAACTGGCTGGCGGACGCCAAGGACTGGAATATCTCCCGGAACCGCTTCTGGGGCTCCTGCATCCCGCTGTGGATCAACGTGGATGATCCCAACGACATCATCTGCGTGGACTCCGTGGCGACGCTGGAGAGGCTCTCCGGCCAGAAGGTCACCGATCTCCATAAACACTACATCGACAAGATCGAGATCCACCAGGACGGCAAGACCTACCGCCGCACCCCCGAGGTCCTGGACTGCTGGTTCGAATCCGGCTCCATGCCCTACGCACAGAGCCACTACCCCTTCGAAAACAAGGAGTTCGTGGAAAAGAACCTCCCCGCCGACTTCATCGCGGAGGGCCTGGATCAAACCCGCGGATGGTTCTATGCGCTGATGGTGCTCTCCACCGCGCTCTTTGACAAGCCGCCCTTCCAGAATGTGGTTGTCAATGGCCTGGTGCTGGCGGAAGACGGGCGAAAGATGTCCAAGCATCTGAAGAACTACCCGGATCCCATGCTGGTCATCAACCAGTATGGCGCCGACTCCCTGCGGCTCTGCCTGCTCTCCAGCCCCGTGGTCCGCGCCGAAGACCTCCGCTTCTCCGAAAGCGCCGTCCGCGAGGTCATGCGAATGGTGCTCCTGCCGCTGTGGAACTCCTACAGCTTCCTGGCCACCTACGCACGCATCGACAAGTGGCAGCCCGCAGACAGGAAGGCGCTTCCTCCCAAGAATCCCGCGAATGTCCTGGACAAGTGGATCCTCTCCCGCCTGACCACCACCGTAGCCGATGTGCGCGACGCCATGGACCACTACGATCTCCAGAAGGGCGCCACACGCTTCACCGGTTTCCTGGACGAGCTCACCAACTGGTATATCCGCCGCAGCCGCCGGCGCTTCTGGAGAAGCACCAACGACGGCGACAAGCTGGAGGCATACCAGACCCTCCACTACGTGCTGCTCACCTTCTGCAAGGTCGCCGCACCCTTCATCCCCTTCATCACCGAAAACATCTACCGGAATCTGCGCACCGACAGCATGCCCCTCTCCGTCCACCTCTGCGACTACCCCGAGCCCCTGGAGGAGTATCGCGACGAGGCGCTGAACCGCCGCATGGACAACACCATGAAGGCGGTCTCCCTGGGACGGCTGCTGCGTAGCCAGGTGAAGCAGAAGGTCCGCCAGCCGCTGGCAAGCGCGGTGCTGGTCTCTTTGGACAGCGCGGTCCGCGAGGATCTCTCCAGCATGGCGGAGGTCATTGCCGAGGAGTTGAATGTGAAGAAGGTGCTGGTTGAGGAAGAGGAGGAGAAGCTGGTGAAGCTCTCCGCCAAGCCCAACATGAAGCGTCTGGGACCCAAGTTCGGCAAGCAGGCCGGCGTCCTCAC
>CAZMWS010000181.1:0-4373 GCA_964570085.1 uncultured Lentisphaeraceae bacterium
GCGCAGAGGAGCTCAAGGGCTTCGAGGTCGCGGGCGCCGATGGCGTCTTCCATCCGGCGCAGGCGGAGATCCAGGGCGACTGCGTGGTAGTGAATTCCCCGGAGGTCGCTGATGCCTCCGCGGTCCGCTACAACGCCGAGGTGGGTCATCCCGAGGGCAATCTCCGCAATGGCGCGGGACTGCCCGCGCTCTCCTTTATCCAGACTGCCTAGTCTGTCTGCGTGCGCCGAGGGGGGCGTCCGCAGGGTGGGGGATATGGGCAGTTTATGGGACGCAGGCTAAATTATGCCGTTTCTTTTTTCGGGGGAAAGTCTTGTGTCCTTTTGCGCCTGCTCCCCTCCCTGATTTCTTTCGGCGCGGAGGACGTGTTTGTTTTTTGCTGAGGGGAGGGTTTGACTATGATTGTCGTTTTGAAGGAGAATCCCGATGCCGGTCAATTGAAGGATTTGACGGCGTGGCTGAAGAGCCAGGGACTGGAGATTCACGTTTCCCGCGGTGCGCGGCAGATGATCCTGGGGTTGGTGGGGGATACCTCCCGAGTGGATATGGATCTGCTCAATGCCCTGGATATCGTGGACGAGGTGAAGCGAGTCCAGGATCCCTATAAGGCCGCTAATCGGAAGTTCCATCCGGAAGACACTGTCATCGAATTGTCCAACGGCGTTAAGATTGGCGGCGGGCACTTTACGCTGATTGCGGGCCCCTGTTCTGTGGAAAGCGAGGAGCAGATTTGCACCGTGGCGAAAGCGGTGAAGGCGGCGGGCGCCAATGTCCTGCGGGGCGGCGCCTTCAAGCCCCGGACCTCGCCGTATTCCTTCCAGGGAATGCGGGAGCGCGGCATCAAGCTCCTGCTGGAGGCCAAGAAGGAGACCGGCCTGCCCGTGGTCTCCGAAATCATGGATGCCTCACAGCTGCCACTCTTCGACGAGGTGGATATCATCCAGGTGGGCGCGCGAAATATGCAGAATTTCGAGCTGCTCCACGCACTGGGGCATATCCAGAAGCCCATTTTGCTGAAGCGGGGGCTGGCGAATACCTACGAGGAGCTCCTCATGAGCGCCGAGCATATCATGAGCGGCGGAAATACGCAGGTCATGCTCTGCGAACGCGGCATCCGCACCTTCGAGACCTACACCCGCAATGTGCTGGATCTCACCGCGGTCCCCGTGCTCCACAAGCTCTCGCATCTCCCTGTGATCGTGGATCCCAGCCATGCCTCCGGGCGCTCCTGGCTTGTGCCACCCATGGCGGTGGCCGCCGCCGCTACCGGCGCAGACGGCCTGATCGTGGAGGTCCATAACGACCCCGAACACGCCTGGTGCGATGGACCGCAGTCCATCACCCCCGCGGTCTTCCAGGAACTGGTCCCCAAGATCCGCGCGGTGCGCCAGACCCTGGGCATGAAGGAGGGCGAGTAGCCATGGAGACCATCGGCGTTGTGGGACTGGGCCTCATCGGCGGCTCGCTGGCCCGCGCCATCAAGGCGCATGGCGGCTACCGGGTGCTTGGCGCAGACATCCAGGAATCCGTCCGCCTTCGCGCGAAGTTGGTCGGCGCGGTGGATGGCATCCTGGAGGACAGTGAGCTGGGCAAGGTGGACATGCTGATTTTGTCCCTGTATCCCCAGGGGACCATCCAGTGGATGAAGGAGCATGTTTCGCAGCTGCATCCTGGGACGCTGGTCGTGGATTGCTGCGGCGTGAAGCGCGTGGTCTGCGAGGCGCTGGGGGGGCTTTGCAAGGACCACGGACTGGTCTTCCTCGGCGGCCATCCCATGGCGGGCATCGAGCGCTCGGGCTTCGAGGCATCCATGGGGAATCTCTTCAATCAGGCATCCATGATTCTGGTGCCCCAGGGGGCGCTTCCCATCGAGACTCTGGAGCGCGTGAAGAACTTCTTTCTGGAACTGGGCTTCGGCAGCGTGAAATTCACCACTGCGGAGGAGCACGACCGGATCATCGCGTATACCAGCCAGTTGCCGCATATCCTGGCGAGCTCCTACGTGCAATCCCCTACCGCCCTCCAGCATAGCGGATTCTCCGCGGGCTCCTTCCGGGACATGAGCCGCGTGGCCACCATGCAGGAGACTCTCTGGAGCGAGCTCTTCCTGGCAAATCGGGACGATCTGCTGAAGGAGCTGGATCATGTCATCGGGAATCTCCAGGCATTCCGGACGGCGCTGTCCGACGGCGATGAGGCGGCGCTCCAAAAGCTGATCCGGACGGGCCGCGAGACCAAAGAGAAGGTCAACGCCCTCCCTCGGACTCCCTATTCCCTCTTCTAACAACAGTTGCTACCATTACGGCGCATCATATGCGCCGTAAGTGCTTAGCAATTAGTGGCTAGCGATTAGTTTACAAGGTCGCTGCGCGGCTCTTCCGCCTACCGGCGGTGCGGTATCGCTTTTGAGGCCAGAACCGGTATGCCCCGAATAACTGCACTTTCCTAGCCAGGAGCCAACCAAAGGAGGTCGGGGCTTGCGCCCCCCGTTCCCCCGCTGCGGCGCATTCTATGCGCCGTAAATGCTTAGCAATTAGTGGCTAGCGATTAGTTTACAAGGTCGCCGCAGGCGCTCTTCCGCGGCTTGACTGCCGCGGTATAAGAAGTACCGCCGCGTGATGCGGCGGAAGGGCCGCGCAGCGACCGACCAACTAACGGCTAACCACTAACTACTAACTACTTGCGCCGCAACCGGTTGCGGCGCATTGGCGCAATCGCCGGGTCTTCCCGGCGATGGGTTTCGCCACGCGAAACCCTGGCCTAACTTCCTCCTTCCTCCTTCCTCCTTCCTCCTTTTTTTATGTCTTCCCTCTCCCGCATTCCCGTTCACTGCTCTGGCGGCGACTATCAGGTCGCCATCGGACAGGGCGCGCTGTCGCTGTTGCCGGAGCTGGTGGCGCGGCTGGGCGCCCATCGCGTTGCGGTGATTACGGACAGCAATGTGGCACTGTTGCATTTGCAGCGGGTCATGGCGCTTTTGCCTGAGGGCGCGGTGTCGCATGTCTTTCCCGCCGGCGAGGCCAGCAAGAATCTCGCTTCCATTGCGGAAATGCTGGATTTCTTGGCGAATGCGCAGTTGACTCGGAGCGATTTGGTGGTGGCCTTGGGCGGTGGTGTGACGGGCGACATGGCGGGCTTTACGGCGGCCATCTACCTGCGCGGCATCCGTGTGGTGCAGATCCCCACCACGCTTTTGGCGGCAATCGACTCCTCGGTGGGCGGCAAGACGGGCGTGGATCTCCCGCAGGGAAAGAATCTGGCCGGCGCCTTCTGGCAGCCCAGCGGAGTCCTCTGCGATACCGAATTGCTGCAGACCCTCCCGCAACGCATCCTCTTTGACGGCGTGGCGGAGGCCATCAAATACGGCGTGATTCGCGACGCGGCGCTCTTCCGTACTCTGGCGGCACCCAATGGCCTCCGGGAGCATCTCCGGGAGGTCATCGCCCGCTGCGTGGAGATCAAGGCGGAGATCGTCGCCGGAGACGAATTCGACCGCGGTGACCGCGCGCTGCTGAATTTTGGACACACCATCGGCCATGCCGTGGAGCGCCGCAGTCACTTCGGGATCTCCCACGGTCAGGCAGTCGCCATCGGCATGGCGGCCATCACCCGGATGGCGGAGCGGCTGGGATGGTGCCGCGAGTCGGAGTTGCACGTGGCGCTGGAACAGTCTCTTCTGCAATACGAGCTCCCCGTGGCGCTCCCCTATCCCTGGGAGGAGTTGGTGGAGGCGATGCTTCATGACAAGAAGCGTAGCGGCGATTCTCTGACGCTGGTGGTGCCGGAGGTCCTGGGGCATTGCGTGTTGCGCCGGGTGCCGGTCTCTCAAATCCGCTCGGGATGGGAGAACGCATGAGCCGCGTTGCGCTGACTCCCCATCTTTGGCGAGGCGAGGTCCAGATCCCGTCCTCCAAATCCGTGGCGCATCGACAGATGATCTGCGCCGCGCTGGCGGGTGTCTCGCCGGCAAAAGTGACCCTGCATGGCATTGCCTCCGCGGATCTGCTCGCCACGCGGCGCTGCCTGGAGGCACTGCTGGATCCCACTGCCGTCGAACCCGTTTTGGATTGCGGGGAATCCGGCAGCACGCTCCGATTTCTCATGCCCGTGGCCGCCGCATTGGGGCGTCGCACACGCTTTACGGGGCGGGGCCGTCTGCCGGAACGCCCCGTGGATACCCTCTTGACAGAACTGCGCCGCCACGGCGTCCGTTGCGACAGCGAGCATCTGCCGTTGACGCTGGAGGGCCCCATGGCCGGCGGCGAATTCGCGCTTCCGGGAAACATCTCCTCACAGTTCGTCACCGGAATCCTCCTGGCATTGCCGTTGACGGGTCAGGAGGGCGTGGTGCGGCTCACGACTCCCCTGGAGTC
>CAZMWS010000182.1:0-4257 GCA_964570085.1 uncultured Lentisphaeraceae bacterium
CCGACCTCCTTTGGTTGGGGCGCGGCGGGCGAAAAGACCTTTCCCCCGAAAGGCACTAGGAAAGCGGCGGCATGGCGCAGCCTTGCGCCTTTATGGGCAGGCCGAGTTTCTGATCGGGCAGATTCCAACCAAAGGAGGTCGGGGCTTCGCCCCCCGTACCCTCCCGAATACTTTGGGGTAGCGATGGCCTCCGAAAGCTCCAGGGTAGCGGAAAAGCCCGGTATCGGTACAGCCGGTTACGCGGATGAAGTGATGCGGGGGGTGTAGTCCACCTCTTTTCTTTCAATGTTATCTAATCAAGAAGATGGAGTGTCGGCAAGTAAACACTCCTTTTCTTCTTGCAGAAATAATTGCATATAAACTCGAAGATTTCTTCTTGCGTATGCTTTTATAATTAGGTTGTCCACTTTTTGACGATCATCAAGTAAAACAATGACTTGGACACGACACAGTTGTTCCTTGATTTCTTCCCAATCTTTCAAGGTTGAGAGTTTGTTATCTAATTCAGATAAATGAATGGTTCGAATGCACTTTCCGGAACAGTCTGTTAGGGCACTGTTTTCCTTGTAGTCAAGATACCATGTGCATTCATCCCAGGAAATTCGATGTGTTTCTAAGTCTATTCCCTGGTATGGATATCGCTGAAGAAATCCTTGATGGACAAACCTTGACATGTTTATGTGTATTCTAGAAATCGAAGATTAAAGGCATCTGTTGCTTTTGTGCAAGAAGGAGTGCTTCTTTGACACGCTGGATGGTAGGCATGAATTGGTTGAAAACATTGTCAGAGGCAAAGGCATTTGTTAGCTCAATGGCCCTTTCAAGATACTCTACCCCAAGTGTCTCCATCTCGTATGTATCTATGAAAAGATTGAACTCTATATTGAATTGCATGAACAATGACATCAAAAAATTGGTTTCTTGGGTGTTGAACACGAATGTTTTAACATCTTCTAGGCCTTCTGTGTGGTGAAACGCATATAACCCGTGTTCATTCAACGGAACTTGAATGTAATGCTCGTTTGACTTTCCCATTGTTCTTAATCCTTCTTGTGTTTAATTCTGAAATGTGAATTCATCATTTTACGGTCTAAAAACTGCTGGTCGGTTTCTCCTTTTTGTTGTTTGTAAGTGCTTATAGGAACTCCATTAATATCAAGATAATCCGCTTTTTTTATGCCACGACTAGTATCCATGACGCGAACATATCTGAGTGGATCCATGACAATTTTTGTATGGTTTGTTTCATCATCTATGACGATTTTATTGCCGTCTTGGTGCGCTTCGCCTCCATTGGGTGCAAATCTTGCTGTAAATTCGTCTAGGTCTACTTCACGCCATTTATTCCAATATTTGAGGATTCGTTCTTTCGCCTTTTCGAGGTATTTTTTTACTCTCTCGTCGAGAGAATTTATGAAGCGTTTTGCTAAGGCAGAAAATGCTTTTTTTATGACTCCCATATTAAAGTCCCCCCTTTTTTGAGCGCTCATAGGAGGCGTGACGATAGTCCTCGAAGCAATCATACGGCACGCCGAATTCGTCAAAGAGAGGCAGTTCTGGCATTTTCCTGTATCCGTATACAAGGATTCTTCCTGGCCTTGCAAATAGAATCGCAAACCTCGTCAGGAGTTCGTCTAGATTGGATGCGTGTGGATCTTCCCCCATTCTTCCCATGGCATAGCATAGCCCTTTAGGGAACATGGCAAGACTTTCTGCGTGAGCCTCATGTCTAATCCTGAAGTTCGGAACAATTTTGATTCCGTTCGTTGCAAATACTGTATCTAGCGACCGATTCAACAGAAAGATCATGTTTTGCTCGCATTTGTCCATGCCTGGCGTGAGCGTCAGGTCAAAGCCTGCTACTGCAAAGAATTTCTTGTAGGGTGCAAGGGCGATGGAGACAGCAGCTTCCCCTTTTCGAATTGCATTTACAATGGAGCGAACACGGCGATAAAGTATTTCATCGCACTCAAAGTGGCAAAGTATGCATTTCGAGGGCTCTTTAGCAATGCTTCTTTTTGAAGATGGAAGCATTGTGAGAGAAGAAGGAATGGAATTGGGACGCACGAGCATCTTTTCTGGGATGAGTGGTATATCCTCTCTGAATTCCACATCCTTGGATTTTAGATAGTTGATAAGGGTGCCTGTCCATGTTATGAAATCACAGACAGGTCGGTCCTGCATTAGGTAAGTATTCATTGGTTGGGGTATCACGGGGAGGGTATTCCCCATTTGCGTGGGTTGCAAAACCAAGACAGAATACTACCTTAATGAATGCGTCGTCCGGATAGTTCTGTCTGGATGTACTTGCCTTGTGGACTGTTGGCGCAGTCTGCAAGGCTTTTTTTGTGTTGAGGTATTTTGGGGAAAAGGGGAATTGGGGGTCAAGTAAGTTTCCCTGTTTTGTTATGAAGGGACGGAGGTCGTTTCTGAGGCATTAGTTGCTTTCGGCATTTCCCCAGAAGATCTTGAAAAAGGTTGTAGTTTTTGGTTTCCCAGCGTATTCTACCAGCCAGTACAGCGGGAGAAAGTTTTCGTTGTGCGGCTGCATATTGGATTACTTTAGAGTCCTGAACACAGCACAGGCTGCGACCAATGGCACGCCACACGTCAACGGGGATTAGGGCATCTCGTGCTGCTTTGTCTGCATTCTCTTCTATTTCAATAAGATGCGTGTTTGTTTCTTCCAGTGTTTCTTCCGCCGTCTGTAGATCTGTTTCATCCATGAATACAGAATTGTTGTTTTGGGGTAAGTCGTTCATTACATGATGTAATTCATGCATTAGGGTGAACCAGTAGTTGTCAAGTCGATCAAGCCGAAGCGTCAATGCAATTACCGGGTGCCCATCAGGGAGCATGAAAGCGGCTCCGTCAAGTCTCGTATTTGGAAGTTGGGGCTCGTAAATTAAGTGGATGCCTGCTTTATTTAAGATCTCTTTTGCATTCTGTGGACCGTACTGGTATTGACTTTGAACAGCGATATCTTGAAAGAATGTCTTGGGTATGAGTTGTCTTTCATAGCGGGGAACCCGTTCTGCATTCAGCCTATTTATGATACGGCACTGCCAGGCCTTGAGGGCGTTGGTGTTCGTCTTTATGCCATTATTCTTTCTAAAACATGGGATGATTATTTGTTTTTGGGGGAGGGGCTCAAAAAATGCCTCTAGAAGCTCCTCTGCAATTTTTTGGGCAGCTGTTAGTGTCCCTGTGAAGGAGAAGTATCCCCTTTTGAACATCTCGTTAAATGGAAAATCTTTAACTGGGACCTGGGGACCCAGCTGTCTGCGAGGATCTTGTAGTAGGATTTCAGCAGGAATACCCAGCCCCTCATGAAGTGATCTAATCATCGACAGACTAAGTCCAATCTTGCGATTCATGACTTCGCTGACTTTGCTTGGACTTCCAATGAACTGCCGGAGGTATTTGTGTTTTTGCCCCAACTGATCTAGGCGGAATTCAATGGCGTCAATAGGATCAATGGGAAACTCCACATCCCCTCCATTTCTGTGCTGGTAGTCATCCACTAGGAGGGACAATACAGCCATGAAATTTAGTTGCTCCTCAGTCTTGTTGTCTTGCTTTGAAAGCTCGTTCAGAGACTGAATTGCCTCATAGAAGTCTGAGGTGGTTTTGAGAATCCTTAGCTGCATCATTTCTCCGTCTCCTCGGCAACTTTATGCCACTCTTCCAACGGTTTGACAGAGAGGACAAAGACTCGGGATAACTGGTATTCTACATGAGTGATAATAATTGCCTTGCCATGAAGGATGGGAAAGATGAATGCATGTTGTGGGAAGCTTCTGACTTGAGGATGCTGCTCAAAGATGTCTGCATCCTCTTCCCAGTGTTCATGTTGAACCTCCGCACACCAGAGGTAAAACTGCGTTTTTAATTCTAGAGACCATGAATTCCTTTGAGAAGGCGATATCTGACTGGTTATTTTCATGGGGGTGAATTCTGTTTCCGACTAAAAGGACATATTTCCTTTTTTGGGTAACAAGTCATATGGCTATGTTGATTGTTTGTAATGACTACAAGATATGGTATTGAATGTAGATTTCAACCACAATATATGGATTTCTTTCCTTTTTTAGGAATAATTTTATTTTTCCTTTCAGCGGAAAGAAAAGAGAAAGGGGCATGGGGCGTGGCGCCTAGCGGCGCAATGTGCAATGTGCAATGCATGGTACCGCCGGTAGGCGGAAGAGATTAGGCGGGGGTACGGGGGCGGTTTTTCCCCCGCGTGCCTAGAAGCAG
>CAZMWS010000182.1:4267-4370 GCA_964570085.1 uncultured Lentisphaeraceae bacterium
GAAGAGCATAGGCGGGGGGGGCGGGGGCGGTACTTTGGTACCGCCGCAGTTTCCTTGCGGCGGAATGAAAATAGGCGGGGGCACGGGGGCGGTTTTTCCCCCG
>CAZMWS010000183.1:0-4359 GCA_964570085.1 uncultured Lentisphaeraceae bacterium
GTAGTACTGTGCGGTGGCGTCATCGGAGGCGCCGCGGGTCTTCTTGGAGGACTCGGTGTATTCCTCGTCAGCCACTGCCAGGCGGTTGGCGACATCGGCGACAATCAGCCAGCGCAGGGGATTTCCGGAGGCGTTGTCGAAAGCGCCCTCGTTGTTATAGAAGAGGACAGGCGCCACGCGGGTATCGGGGGAGACCACCAGGAATCCCTGGGGGGCGAAGGAGACCGCATAGCCATAGACGGTGCCATTTTCCTCGACGGGGATGGCCTCGCCGACCTCGCGGGCGATGCCGTCAGCGGCGACGGGATTGCCCTGGCTGGCAAGCCAGCCCTTCGCAAATGCGAGGGCCTGCTCCTGGGTGACGGTGGCAGCCTGAAGATTCACGCCAAGAATCAGCGCAAATACCGCAATACCAAGACGAACGAGTCGTTTCAGCATCTTCGTTTCTCCTAGTGTGGATGAGTAGTGCATTGTTTTGATTTGATGATTGATTGATAATTCAGAAATTGTTGCCGCACAGGCTTTTCCACGCAAAGGGAAAGCCGCCTCCCGCACACGGCACTCTGCCGCGGAGAGACTCTGCGCCACCCTGAAAAAGAGCAAGAAACATGCCACCGTGGGCACAATCCACCCCTAGGGTACGGCTAGGCTAGTAAGCCACAAAATAACCCCATTTCTAAATTTTGCGAACAAATATAGGGATTTTTCCGCCTGGGGCGGGAAAATCCCCAAGAAAGGAGGAAGGAGTTCGCTCGGCTTCGGCGCAATGTGCAATATGCGATGCAATGGTCGCTGCGCAGCTCTTCCGCCTAATCGACGGCAACCGATACCGTTTCGGCAGCATCCCTGCACCGGAACGGTTCTTTCCTAGTCGGGCACCCAAAGGACTGGGGCTGCCGCCCCCGTACCCCCGCCTAGCCTAGGTAGAAGATAGAAGGTGGTAGGTAGAAGGTTAAAGCGGTGCCTGCGACGCTGTTCCGCCTACCGGCGGTAGCATTTCTGCCTTTTGCCTTTTTAGCGCGCCAATACGGGCGCGCTTGGTGCAATCGCCGGGTTTCCCGGCGATGGGTTTCGCCTGCGAAACCCTGGCCTAACTTCCTCCTTCCTCCCTCCTCCTTCCTCCTTTTTCGGCCTTCCTCCCTCCTCCCTCCTCCCTCCTCCTTTTTTCTGTATTCCCTAGTCCCTCGCCCTTGGGTGGAACCGTTCGAATACCTCTTTCATTCGTGAGGCCTCGGCGGAGAGATACACCTGTGTTGTCGCGACGGAGGCGTGTCCCAGGAGTTCCTGGATGGATCGGATATCTGCGCCGTGTGCCAGGAGGTGTGTTGCGAAGGAGTGTCGGAGGAGGTGTGGGTGGACCTGTTGGCGGATGCCGGCCAGGTGTCCCGCCTCGTCAGTGACCGCCCAGACGGAGCGCCGATTCATGGGTCGTCCCTCTAGATTCAATAATATATAAGGGGAGCGTCTTGTGCGATCCAGTGCGGGTCTGCCGTCCTGGAGGTATTCCTGGAGGGCGTGGTTTGCGTGTTGATCGAAGGGAACCACGCGTTCCTTTCCGCCCTTCCCCTGGACCCGCAACACGCCCCGATCGGAATCCAGTGAAGCCATTCGGAGGGAGCAGAGTTCGCTGACGCGCAGTCCAGTGGCATAGAGGAATGCCAGGATGCAGCGATTCCGCAGATAGCGCGGGCGATCCTCCTCCGTGGGGGGATTATCGTAGACCGCGAGGAGCCGATGGGTCTCCTCTTCGGAGAGTGCCTGTGGGACCGTCTTGGGGAGCCGCGGGGCGCCCATGAGCTCAGTGATATCAATGGGCAGGAGCTTCTTCAATCGGAGAAAATGAAAGAACGCCTTCACCGAGACCAGCTCCCGTGCGCGGGTGCGTGCGCCCATGCCCTGTGCCTCCTCCCGCTCCAGGAAGTCCCGGAGGTCCTCCCGGGTGACGGCCTCCAGGGAGACCACGCCCTGTCCCCGGAGGAATCCCCAGAGCTTATCCAGATCCGTGCAATAGGCACGGATGGTGAGTCGCGACAATCCCCGCTCCAGGAGCAGAAAATCCAGGAAATCCTTCCGGTGCGGGAGGATTTCCTCCGGTGTGGGTTGTTTTTCTTGATCGTCCATGGTCTCTCTTGGAGAGTGCGCGAACACCCCGGGTTCCCGGATTTCAGAACGCGCGGACCTCCGCGATATCCTGGGCATTGGTGAGGACCATCGCCAGGCGATCCAGGCCGATGGCGGTGCCGGCGCAAAGCGGGAATCCCTCCCAGAGCGCATTCATGTATCCCTGATCCATGGGATAGACCGGCCTGCCCTCGCGCTCCCGGAGCTCCGCAGTCTGCTGGAAACGCCGTTCCTGCTCCGCAGCATCAGCCAGCTCCGTGCAGGCATTGCCGATCTCCAGTCCGACAATATAGAGTTCCCAGCGCGCTACCTTCCCCGGCTTGCCGGGAAGCGGTGCGGAGAGACCACTGCATTCCAGCGGGTATTCCGTCAGGAAAAGCGGCCGTTCCGTGCCCAGATGGGGTTCCACCTGGGTGCAGAGCACCTCCTCGAAACACCCGCGGTCCAGCGCCTCCCGCAAAGAACACTCCGCGTATTTCTGGAAGGCGTCCTCCACCGTGAGGCAATCCCATTCGCCCCCGAAATCGATGGTGTGTCCCCGGAAGGGCGCGGTGGCTTTTCCGGGATGGACGGCAGACAGGGCCGCGCGAATCATCCCCTGTGCGTCCTCCATGAGCTGCAGCCAGGTGCCGCCAATGCGATACCACTCCAGCATCGTGAACTCCTCGCGGTGGTGATCGCCGCTCTCGCCCAGTCGGAAGCAGGGACCGATCTCGAAGATCCGCGGAATTCCCGCCGCCAACAGGCGTTTCAGATGGAGTTCCGGCGAGGTCCGCAGCCACTTGCCCTCCCCCGCCTCCACGGCATCGATGTAGTCCTCTAGCGCGGGATCCCCCAGTCGCACCGGCGATTCCACCTCCAGGAAGTCCTCCCCACGAAACCACCCCCGCAGGGCATCCAGCATCCGCTGGCGCCCCCGAAGACGCTCCACCTTCCCCAATAGCTCCCGACGATCCCGACGGGCACTCGCACAATCCCGCTCAAAAAACAGCTGGCTCATCAAAACACACGCTCCTCCTCAAAAAAGACACCACGCACCCCGCTACGCACGACAAGATATGCAGTACAACAAAAAACGCCTCATTCCGCGAGGACTGAGGCGTGAAGATGGTGCCTTCGCGGAGATTCGAACTCCGGACCAATTGATTAAGAGTCAACTGCTCTACCAGCTGAGCTACGAAGGCTTGATTTTGGGAACGGCGTTAAAGATAATGCGCCTTTGACGGTTTGCAAGCGGGAAAAGAGAAAATTGCAGAAAAAGGAGGAAGGCATTTTGCAAAAAGGAGGAAGGAGGAAGGAGGAAGGAGGAAGTTAGGCCAGGGTTTCGGCGAGCCGAAACCCATCGCCGGGAAGACCCGGCGATTGCGTAAAGCGCGCCAATACGGGGGCGCTTGGTGCAAGCCCACTGCAGAGTGGCCACACTTCCTCCTTCCTCCTTCCTCCTTCCTCCTTCCTCCTTCCTCCTTTTTAGGTCTTTCTGCCGGCTTTACATTATGTCCCTCGCCGCTTTGTAGTTTTCCCTTTTGTTTTTCCGGGGTTTCCCATGTTTCGCGACCGTGCCTTTTTGCGAAAGCTGTTATTTCTAGCGTTTCCGCTGACCTTACAGAATCTGATGCTGGCGTTAGTGGCGGCGGGTGACGCACTGATGCTAGGGAAGTTGCATCAGAATGCGATGGCGGCAGTCTCTCTGGCCAGTCAGATACAGTTCGTGCAAAATACTCTGTTGGGTGGCATTGCGGCGGGCATGGGGGTGCTGGGTGCGCAATACTGGGGGAAGGGCGACAAGCAAATCCTGGGTCGGCTCTTGGGACTGGGCGTGACCCAGGCCACAGCGGTGAGCATCCTCTTCTTCCTGGGATGCTACTTCCTGCCGGAGGCGCTGATGCGGCTCTTTGCGGGGGATGCGGAGCTGATTGCACTGGGTGCCGACTACCTGCGTGTGGCGGCCTGGAGCTACCTTCTCACGGGAGTCTCACAGTGCTATCTGGCAATCCTGCGCGTCAGCGGTCACGCCACACACTCCGCCTGGATCAGCGCCACCACGGTGGTCCTGAATATCGTCCTGAATGCGATCTTCATCTTTGGACTGGCGGGCGCGCCGGCATTGGGAGTGAAGGGCGCGGCATTGGCCACGGTGCTGGCGCGGCTGGTGGAGCTCTCCTGGTGCCTGCTAAGCAGTCTCCGTCCGAACTACATTCGTTTGAAGCTGAAAGCGCTGGTGGTCTTTCCGAAATTCCT
>CAZMWS010000184.1:0-4357 GCA_964570085.1 uncultured Lentisphaeraceae bacterium
CTAATTGCTAGGTACTTACGGCAATAATGCGCAGCATTATTGCCGTTTCCACGCCAGGGTAATGGCTCCGGCCAGTGCGGCGAGGGTGGGGAGGGCTCCGGCGAGGGGCCACCAGAGGTGTCCGTTTTTTCCCAGGACGAGGAAGAACTGTGCCAGGAGCGTGTATCCCACGTAGAGGGCGACTGCCAGCACGAATCCCTGTATGGCGCTGGTGCGTCCCTTGGGCATGGTGAGGGCGAATCCCAGCAGGACGGCGACCAGGGGTGCCAGCGGGCTTGTGAGGTGGTACGCCAGCAGAGTCCGGATCAGGGAGAGATTCTGGGAGGCCAGAAGGATCTTCCGGCGTTGCAGGCGGAGCAGTCCCCGCAGGGAGGTCTGTTCCATGGGAGTGGACTGAATGAGGATATCCCGCGGGGATTCGTCGTAGAGCTTCGTGACCTGCGTGGCGTCCTCGGGGAAGCAGTCGTGGAATTCGGTGGGAAGGACCGTGGGCAATTCGCCGTTGGAGTAGTCGTAGCGCACCAATGAGGTCTGGCGGAAACGCCAGCCACCCTTCGGGATATCGTAGTCGCCCTCCGCTGCCGTGAAGACGGAAACCGGTCGGCCGAGTTCGTCCTGGCAGGTGATGCTGATGCCGCGACAGGTCTCTCTGGGACGGAAATCGGCGAAGAACCACTCCTGGCGTTTGCGGGGATTGAAATAGGCCAGCTGGTTGCCGGAGGTCGAGGCCTTTACGGGCTTGACTTCCGCTTTGGCGGAGGACTTCTTGGCGGCGGGATTGTCCAGGTAGTCGTTCTTCACCGTCTCCACGAAGCGGACGCTGGCGGGATGGACGACTTCGGAGAGGAAGGAGGATCCCGCGCAGAGGACCAGCGCCAGGATCCAGACGGGGGTTGCGGCGGCCAATAGGGAGATTCCTGCCGAGCGCATGGCGGTGAGCTCCTGGTTCTTTCCCAGGACGATGGTCATGAAGCTGACCGCCATCAGGGCGGAGATGGGGAAGACCGTGATGAGGTAATCCGGGGTCCGCGCCAGAAAATAGAGCACGGTGGTGGTGGCGGGGATCTCCACGCCGCTGAAGTCCGGCAGGTCGTCAAAGACGGCCAGCAGGAGGCTGATGGCCAGGAATGCGGCCAGGGAGCCGAAGAGTGGCACGGAGAATTCCCGGAGGAGGTGTCGGCTCAGGATAGGTGAGAGTCGACGCCGGGCGCCTGTGGGAGTCTCGTTCCGCATGGGGGAGGTAGGGAGTCGGTGGTCGTGTGTGTCCGCCGCCCTTATCGGGTGACGGTGATATGCTTGACCTGGACTCGCGGCACCCGCTCCTGGAGGGTATATCGGCATCCCAAGATCAGCCACGTGAGGGGAGAGAGGATGCCGAAGAGCGCGGTGAGCACGAAGAAGAGCAGCGCCTTGATGGGATAGACCTTCCGCAGATCCGGCGTGATCACCACCAGTCCCCAGAAGCGCTGTCCAATGGTCTGTCCCCGCTCCGACAGGAAATACATGTAGTAGACGGCGCAGAGGATCCAGGTGATGCCGCAGAAGACGCAGAGGGCGACCTGCGAGGGGAAGACTCCGGCGCGCATGAGGCTCCAGCAGAGGAAGAGGACTCCCAGCGCCACGGCGGCCAGGATCACCAGATCCAGCAGCCCCGCCAGCAACCGCACGAAGAATCCCGCGGGCTGGTAGGTGATGCCCTCCTGGGAGAGCGCGGTCGCTAGGGGATCGTAGTCGCCACGCATCTCCAGACGGGCACGACGCTGCGCCTCGGGGGTGTTTGCGAAGGCCTCGGCGCGCTTCAGCATCTGTGCGCGGAAGATCTTCTTCAGGCAGTCGGTGGCCTTGGCTTTCTCCCAGACGGCCAGCATGGTGCTGCGGATCTCGGCGTTTTCGGTGATGGTGCCTTCCTCGGCAAGGCGCTTCAGCGCCTCTTCGTCCAAAGGACCCATCTGCTCGCCATTTTCCAGTCGGACAAGATATGCTTTTTCCATGAGAGAATTCTCCGTGGCGCGCGGTTATCGAAAATCGTGTGTATGAGTTGCGCGCCGGGGTGGATTGGCCGCAGGGTGAGGGGTGAGCCTCTCTGTGCGGCGGAAGGTGTGTGTGGAGGGTGGTCAGCCCCTGTCGAATCCCCAGCCGAAGCGCTGGGTGAAGGGCCACCAGATCAGGCAGGGCCCGCCCATGAGATTCTTTCGGGGGACCGCACCGAAGAAGCGGCAATCCAGGCTGTTGTCGGTATTGTCGCCCATGAGGAAGTAGTGTTCCTCGGGAACAGTGTATTCGTCACCCTCGTGGACCAGGTGGTTGGCCATGGCATTGGCGGCGTGACCGGCATAGCCATTCTTCCGGGACTGGATTCTGCCGAAGGCGGCGGACCAGGTGCCATCCAGGGGACGGAATTCGGATTCGCCCTGTGGACGCACGTAGAGGACGCGGTCACGGATCTTCAGTGTGTCGCCGGGAAGCCCCACCAGGCGCTTCACGTAGTGGGCGCCAGCCAGGCTCTGCCCCTTGTAGGAGAGGCCCTCGGTGGAGAAGACCATGATGTCGCCGCGCTTGGGCTGGTGGAAACAGAGGCTCAGGCGGTTGACGAAGAGGTGGTCGCCGGATTCCATGGCACCCTGGAAGAGTGTCTTGTCTTTCGTGCAGCGGAAGGGATTCTGCCAGGGTGCGCGGGGCGGGAATTCCAGTTGCAGGAAGAGCCGCTGGGTGTCGGTGACGGAGGCGGGGACCGTCAGCTCGCAGGTGCGTCCATCGTCGGTGCGTAGCGGGATCTGGCTGTAGGGAAACAGTGGCTTGGAGGGCAGGGCGCGGATGCCATTGTAGTCCAGGACGCCGTCCGCCGGGGGCTCCAGCCGGAAGTATCGACGGGAGAAATTCAGGTAGTCGAAGGCCGCCGCCCACTTGCTCTGGGGAATCTGGTCATCCTCGAGCGCCACGGCGTGGATGCCGTAGAGGGTGGGCTGCATGGAGCCCGTGGGGATCTTGAAGGGCTGCAGGAAGAGGGATCGGATGGCGAAGGCCACCGCCACGGAGACCAGAAGGGTCTCGAAGTAGGTGCCCAGCACGCCATGGTGCGAAAATGCCTTCTGCTCCCGCGAGAACTCCGACTGCGCTTCGTCTAAAAGACTCTCGCACGACTTCTCGTCCAAGGTCGACGCCTTGCGCGCTGCATCCAATTTGCCAATCAACTCCTCCAGATTCCGGCGCTCGCTTTCGGAGAAAAGGTCGCGATTCCGGGTGAGTCGACTGCAGAGCTGTTTTTTGGCGCTACGCAGTGTGCGGCGTCGCCGCAGGGCTGCGGGCAGTGCCTTGTCCAGGATCCAGGAGCCGAAGAAGAACCACAGCAGGATGAGGTCGATGACCACCACCCAGAAGAGAGGCATGAGGGCGGTCATTTCTGGTTCTCCTCGTCATTCCGCAGCACGGCGATGAAGGCCTCCTGGGGGATGTTCACGTTGCCGTAGAGCTTCATCCGCTTCTTGCCTTCCTTCTGCTTCTCCAAGAGCTTCCGCTTACGGGTGATGTCGCCGCCGTAGCACTTGGCCAACACGTCCTTGCGGAACTGCCGCACATCCTCGCGGGCGATGATTCGTCCGCCGATGGCGCCCTGGAGGGCCACCTTGAACTGCTGGGGCGGAATCGCCTCGCGCAGCCGCTGGCAGATGGTCCTGGCGCGCGCCACCGCGCGGTCGGCGTGGCAGATGGAGGCGAAGGCGTCCACGGCTTCGCCATTCACCAGGATCTCCAGCTTCACCATGGGGCCCGTCTGGTAGCCATCGGGCTCGTAGTCCATGGAGCCGTATCCCTTGGTGATGGTCTTGAGCTTGTCGTAGAAGTCCAGGACGATTTCGTGGAGGGGCATGCGTGCGGTGAGCATGACGTGGTTGGCATCCACGGTCTCGGTATGCTGGCAGAGTCCCCGCTTGTCCAGGATCAGGTTCATGATGGGTCCCATGAACTTGGTGGGCGCCAGGATTTGCGCCTTGATCATGGGCTCCTCAGAGTGCTCGATCAGGTTCTGTTCGGGCATGTGGAGGGGGTTGTCCACCTTTACCATGTTGCCATTCTTCAGGTAGACATGGTATTCCACGCTGGGGTAGGTGAGGATCAGGTCCATGCCGTAGTCCCGGCGGAGGCGTTCCTGGACGATGTCCATGTGGAGCAGTCCCAGGAATCCGCAGCGGAAGCCGGCGCCCAGGGCGATGGAGTTCTCGGGGGTGGCCAGGAAGGCGGGGTCGTTGAGCTGCAGCTTCGCGATATTGAACTTCAGCTGCTCGTATTGGTCGGCCTCGATGGGGTAGATGCCGGAAAAGACCATCGGAACCGATTTCTGGAAGCCGGGCAGGGGGTCCTG
>CAZMWS010000185.1:0-4354 GCA_964570085.1 uncultured Lentisphaeraceae bacterium
AAGGATGACCCCCTGGCCGTGGAGCAGATCGCCGAGGGCCTTGACGAGGCCATCTACCGCATGGAGAAGGCCATGGGGCGCAAGATGGATCCCGCGCGGCTCCAGGAGTGCTGCCAGCTCTCCAATGAGGCCGCCGACTACAGCCGCAAGAGCAACGAGCTCCGCTGGACCTCACCGCCTCTCATCCGCGGCGCGCAGGCCATCTACAACTCCGTCATCTTCAGCCAGCTCTGGGGAACGAAGGAGCTCGTGGACATCCAGAAGTGCTACTACGAGGAGCTCCTCAAGAAGAAGGAGTGGGCTGAAAAGCGCTACTCCATTGACGACACCCACCGTCTCCTCTGGCTCCATCTGCCGCCCTTCTATAACTCCGACTACCTGAATCTGCTGGAAGACACCTGCAACGCGCCCATCGTCTTCGAGGAGACCAACTTCGTGGGCTGGAAGCCCCTGGATCTCGCCGATCCCATCCGCTCCCTGGCCCGCAAGATGCTCGCCTCCGGATTCCTCAATCCCAGGCAGCGCGTGGAATATGTCACCAAGATCGCAAAGATCGCAAAGTTCACCGGGTGCGTCCTCTACACCCACGGCTTCGGGCGCTGCAGCATGGCCGACCGACCCTTCACCAAGTGGCTCCGCGAAGGCCTCGAGAAGATCGGCCTGCCGCTCCTCACCCTGGAAGGCGACTGCATGGACGCCTCCATCGACCCCTGCTCCACCAGCACGAAGATCGTCTCGTTCGTGGAGGCACTCAATCTGAAGAAGTTCGGAAATCTCTTCGGGAGAGTCCGCCCCGAACTCCCGCCCGCATAACGCGGATATCGAGACAATTCCACGACATAAAAAAAGCCCCGCGCTTCTCCGGAAATCGCCTCGGAGGAACACGGGGCCTTTCTTTTGCCTAGACGGCTCTTCAGTAGTGGTATCTCTTCTGTTTGATGACCAGGAAGAAGCCCGCAAAGACCACCGCCATGACCTCGGCGGTCACGAAAGAGAGCCAGATTCCCCGGAGTCCCAGGAGTGCCGGGAGCACCAGGATGGCGGCCGCCTCGCAGACGAGAGTCCTCAGGAAAGAGATGATGGCGGAGGTCACGCCGTCGTTGAGGGCAGTGAAGAATCCGGAGAAGAAGATCGCGAATCCCGTGAAGAGGAAAGCCAGAGCGAAGACGCGGAAGCCGGAGACCGTCATGGCAAGAAGCTCCGCATCGTAGTTCACGAAGATCATTGCCAGCGGCTTCGCCAGCAACTCGGCGGAGAGCGCCATGGCAAAGCCGAAGCTCCCGATCAGGCGGATGCTCTTGCGCAGGAGCCCCCGCAATTCGTCGTGATTCTGGGCGCCGTCATGATATCCCACCACCGGCGCCACGCCTACGGTATATCCCACGAAGATCGCACAGAAGATCATGCTGACGTACATCATGACGCCGTAGGCCGCCAGGCCGTCCTCGCCAGCGTGTTTCATGAGCTGGAGGTTATAGAGCATTCCCACCAGGCTCATGGAGATATTCGTCATGAACTCCGAGGAGCCGTTGGTGCACGCCTTGAAGATGGCGCCGCCATCGAAATGCGCCCGTCCAATGCGAAGGATGCTCCCGTTGTTCCGGCGGGCAAAGTAGAGAATCGGTGTCAGTCCGCCCACCAGCTGGCTCAACGCCGTGGCAATCGCCGCGCCCGCTAGCTTGTACTCCTGCGGCAAAAGAATCACCAACACCGCATCCAATACGATGTTGGTCAAACCCGAGGCAATCGTCACCCAGAGACCCAGCTGCGGACGCTCCGCCGTCACATAGAAGGACTGGAAGAGGAACTGCACGACATTGAAGGGCAGCGCCAACAGGATGATCCGCGAATACAGCACCGCGTCCCGCAGCAACTCGCCCTCCGCCCCCAGACGCATGGCCAAAGGCCGCACAAAGGCAATCCCCAACGCCGAGAAAAAGACGCCCAGAATCACCGTGGTGTACACGAAGAGCGAAAAATACCGATTCGCGCGCTCCTTGTCGCCTTCCCCGAAGGTCTTCGCCACAATGGCCGAGCCACCCGTGCCCATCATGAAGCCCACCGTGGACAAAATCATCAGGAACGGCATGATCAGGTTGATTGCCGCAAAGGGCGTCTTCCCCGCAAAGTTCGACACGAAGTAGCCGTCCACAATGCTATACACCGACGTGAACAGCATCATCCCCATGGCCGGCAACGTGAAACGCAATAGCCGCCAATAGTTGAAATGGTCCGATAGCTGAATACTGCTCTTCATAGCTCCATCACCCCAAATAGCTCAAAAACAACCAGAAACACTCCTGCAAAACAGACACCACGCCGCGCCTTCCGCGGTACTCCACAGAATGTAACCCGCCAATACGGGTTTCCCGCCCGCCCAGAGGGGCTGTTCTACTCGCCGAGTTGTTTCATGCGCGCCTCTATTCCGGACTCTATTTTCTCGTAGACTTCCGCAGGATGCTTGACGACATCCTTTGCATTGATCTTTTTCAATGCCTTGGGCATTTTTGCTATCATTTCGCGGATTTGTTCCCGGACGACCTTTTCCGACACCCCCGCTTTCTGTCCTGCACGGATAAAATTTCCCGGCGTAATCCATCGAAAATTATATTCCGTATCAATCTTCATGGCGAGTTTTGGCGCGAGATTCGGATAGACTGCCGTGGATAGCAGGTCATACGCGGGTGCAAGTTCAGGCCTCCCATTTCTATAGATAACAGAAAAGTTCTTTGCATGGGCATCGCCATTGCCAATCAGGAAGCAGAAAATGATCTGCTGCAAGAATCGAATCGTTTCCGCCGCAGGCAATTCCATTCTGCGTAAAAGTTCAAAGCATTGGACGAGTTTTGGGCCTTCCTCCGATTCATACTTGATTTTGGGATCAATACCCAGCAATTGACAGAAATCCTCCTGGTGCAAACGATGCCAGTTGCCGTCTACTTTCAGACGATCATATCTCTCAACTGCATAATACGCATTACCCTTTATTTTAAGGATATCGCATTCCGCTGTCGATATGCCACAATACTTGGCCAATTTCATGCCGTAAAATTCGTTGAATACACTTTCCGGAAAGCGAGTAATCCCCGGCTTGATGATATGGGTTGAAGGGGTCCCTCTCAACGGTAAGAGCACCTGCCCTCGTTCAACAGAGGCAACGAGTTTGTCTTGCGCGCCAGCTCCCGAAATATGGAAGTCCTGCGCTCCGATGTTCAAGGGGCGTTCGGAAAGATGAGTCAACACATTATCCGCTTCGTCCTCAGACAACTTTCGGTAAAGCGGTTCCTTCACTGCCTGCGGAGATTTGTCTTGAGAATAAAATGCCACCGCACCCGCGCAGTCCTCGCCAATTTCCTTCAAGAGCCCGAATACATTGTCGGGAGATACCTGAAGAATCTCCGCTATGCGCACACGCACACTCTCATCAGGGAGAAGATTGGCAAAAAACGGAATGATTGCTTCTTCCGAATAGGGCTCTGGACGCAAGGGCAAGGAAAAGGAAAGGGCTTCATTTTTTCCCTGTTCCAAATACACAGGGACATAACGAAACTCCATTCGACCGTTGTCAGAAGACAGGACACCTACTTTCCTGTCATAGAGATAGACATCCAAGTACTCCATTAGTCAGTATCCCAGCGGCTATAGATATACAGCCCAAGGCCAAGGGCATTCAGGACATTCAGCAACTTCTGGATCTGAATCGTCTCCTTGCCATTCTCTAAATCCGAGATATACCGCGTCCCCACATTCGACAACCCCGCTAGCGTACTCTGGGAAATCTTCTGCGCCTTCCGGGTCTTGCGAATCAATTCGCCAATGGCCGACACCGTCTGTAACTTTTCTTTTGACATGTAACACCTCAATTCCTGTTACCGTTCGGGAATAACATACCGCAATTTTCCAGAATTTCAACAAAATAATTCCCGCTCGGGAATAGGATCTAGGCTCTTCCGTCCCACACACCTACGCCTCTCCCTTGGCTCCCCATGATTTCCACCGCAGAATGCGATTGCAGGGAGCTGTCCATTGCTTCGTCAAGGCACAAATAGGACGCCACACACTACTCCCTGATGACGCCAGCGGAAGTGTAAGAGCAAATGATCCTTTGAAAGTCTACCAGGCTCCGAAACCACGCCTGCCACTGTAGGCTTTCGCTGTAAAGAGACCATTACAACAAAAAAGGCGGGACACTTTGCGTGTCTCGCCTCTTTTATTGAAACTGGTGGAGCTAGTGGGATTCGAACCCATGACCCCTACGTTGCGAACGTAATGCTCTACCAACTGAGCTATAGCCCCATGACTTTGGTCAATGGGGCATAAGATAATCCTGCGCACGCGCTTTTCAAGCCCGTGG
>CAZMWS010000186.1:0-3146 GCA_964570085.1 uncultured Lentisphaeraceae bacterium
ACTCGCGGGGGCTCCTGGGCTTTCTGCGCACGGTGCTGCCGTATCGCTAACCGCCGCTCAAATTCCGTCCCCGACGAGCAATTCCACGATCTGGGATTCCGACTGACCTGCACCGGGGAACGGTAGCTTCTCAAAAGATGCTGCAGGGACGCTATAGGAGGAAGTCAGCAAAGTTGTCCCGGGAGATGACTTGGTAGCTGGCATCGGGATAGTTTTGCTGCCAGAGGGCGGGTGCCGCGGGTTTCGCTTTTCCGTATTTGATTTCGTAGCCGAATAGGCGCCCCTCCCGCTCCTCCACGAAGTCTATTTCCTGGCGTTCGTAGGTGCGCCAAAAGTAGTTGTTGGAGAGAATTCGGCAGTATTCCTGTTTTTTTAGACGCTCGGTCACGACAAAGTTCTCCCATAGTGCGCCCATCTCGCCTCCATTGCGCAAGGAGGGCAGGTTGAAGTTGTTGATGACAGCGTTCAGAATGCCGTTGTCGTAAAAGAAGTATCGGCAGGTCTTTGTGACCTCGCTACGGAGATTGCGCGAGAACCCCGGCAGGCGAAAGATGACGAAGGTCTTCTCTAGTAGGTCTAGGTAGCGCTCAACGGTAAGGCGATTGAGCCCCAAGGAAGTCCCTAGCTCGGTAATGGATACCTCCTTGCCTACCTGGAAGGCCAGCAATGTCAGAAGACGACGGATCTTGTCTGCTTTCTTGAGGTGCTCAAAAGATAGGATGTCCTTGTAGAGGTACGCATCGCAGAGCTCCCGCAGCGCTTCCGCCTTGTCTTGGTGGTTCTCTATGGTGAGAATCTCAGGATAGCATCCGAAAACTAGAAATTCGTCTAGCTTCTGCCGTAGGTGCATTACGCCAAATTGCCGCGCGTATTCTAGGACGGAGACAGGATATAGCGTCGCGGTGCGCCGACGCCCCGTCAGGGGCTCGCCTAAATCGACGGAAAGCTGAAACGAAGAGGAGCCGGAGGCAATGACACGGATCCCCGGTAACGCGTCAACGAGAAGTTTCAGCCCCATGCCCGCATTCTTTAGGGCCTGCGCTTCGTCAATGACGACTAACTCATAGCCGGAAAAAGAACTGCGAATGAGGCTGACATCCGAAGACTCAAGGACTTCTTTTACAACACGATCTTCGCCTGTCCCCCAAAAGTAACGCCCGCCATCCCAGTCGGCCAGAAAGTCCGAAAGGAGAGTGGTCTTCCCCGCACGACGGGGACCGTAAAGCGCTAGGACCTTCCCCGGCTGCAGTAACTCATGGATGCGATCTAGGTAGTGACGCGTGATCTTCATGTCAATTTCTCTCTCCTAATTAAGGGAATGACATAAGATACTCCGGAAAAATACATCTTTCCACCGTGCAGTGATGGAATTTGCTCAAATTCGCACACTGCGAGTGAGGAAATTTGCCAAAATTCGCACACTTGAGAAAAATCCGGATGTCGAATTTGATCCCGTCGTGGGCGATTTGTTCTATCGGGTAGAATTTCGGAGGAAAGTTGTGGAAAGGGCGGTGGGGTGGTCGCCATTTGTGGTAGGCGTGCTATTTTTGTGTCGCGGCAGGACAGCCTTCTTTTAGGGATGCTGTTACGTTATTTCGGGTGATGTAGCTCTTTTTTCCTGACCTCCAACTTTCTGTCGTATATTGGGGACCGCGGTGGCGCGTCCTTAGTTGGGGAATGTGTGGTTCAACCCTTTTGGAGTGGAAGAATGAGCAGTATCCTTGACGAAATCGCGCAAGGCGAGTCGAGCACCCTGGAATTCAAGCTGGTCCCCAATCAGGAGCAGTCCAGATATCTGAAGACCGTGGTGGCCTTTGCAAATGGCAGAGGCGGGCGTATCCTCTTTGGCGTAGCCAACGATGGGACGGTCCAGGGCATTGACAAGGACCGTGTGCATGCCATGATGGACGAAATCGCGGACGCCATTACCCGGCGTTGCGCGCTTCGCATTGCACCGGATCTCGGAATAGAGAATATCCAGGGGAAGTACGTCATTGTGTTGGAGATCATGCCCGGCACGAATTGCCCATATTTCCTTCGGGATGAGGGAGATCGCGATGGAGTCTATATCCGCGTTGGCGCTACGACGCAACGTGCGGATGATGCAACGCGCAGGGAGCTCTCTCAACGGTGCACGGGGCAGAGCTATGACGGCGAATTATGTCCCGCTGCCCAAATCGACGAAGCGCGCATTCAGGCTCTCTGCGAAAGTATGGAACACCTCGCTTTGACAAATTGCTCGGATGACCTGTTGAGGAGAAGTGTGAAGCATTTGACTCCCATTCAATTGGAATCCTGGGGTGTCATCGCCAGAAAGGGAGATCGCTGGATGGGTTCCAATACATACGCTCTCCTTACGGGAGATCCCGCTTTTGCTACCCGTCTGAAGTGCGCCGTGTTCCGGAATGATAGTCGGGCGGTTTTTGCAGATCGCCGGGAATTCGTTGGAAGTGTACCGGAGTTGATTGACCAGGGGTTAAACTACATATTGGAGAAGATTAACAGAGGTTGCGATTTTTATGGGGCTTTCCGTCAAGACAAGTACGAGCTTCCCCCGGTCGCGTTGCGTGAACTGGTTGTCAATGCGTTTGCGCACAGGAACTATCTCAATCATGACGTGCCGGTTTTCATTGGTGTCTATGATGACCGTGTGGAGATCACATCTCCTGGCGGATTGCCTCGTGGCCAGACGGTGGAGCGTGCGCAAGGCGGGTATTCCAAGCCGCGCAATCCAATCCTGGCGCGCTGCCTTGGCTATATGCATTTCATGGAGGAGTGGGGGAGTGGGCTTCTGCGCGTGAAAAGGGCCCTTGAGGGATATGGCCTGCCGCCGCTTTCCCTCGAAGACGCGGGGCAGGCCGTGCGTGTGAATGTCTATCGCGCCATTGTGGATTCGAAGCCCTCTGCGCCTCCTGTCTGTCGGGAAGAGCTCGCGCCGGAGGAGGAATACCGTGTGGAGGAACCGGAGGAGGAACCCATTGCACTCCCTCTTGGACTGCAGGATGTGGTGCGGCTGCTGATCGTGAATGCCTATCAAAGCACCGCCGAACTGGCGGAGCTCCTGCATGTGAGGCGAGGCGTCGTACAACGGCGCCTGAGACGCCTCCGGGACGAGTATCACTTCATTGAGCGCGTGGGCACGGCGC
>CAZMWS010000186.1:3156-4352 GCA_964570085.1 uncultured Lentisphaeraceae bacterium
GGCGCGACAGGGCTACTGGCGCATCCTCCGGAAGTGCTGGCTGCGGAACTTCGAGTAGTGCGGTTTGCTTGTTGATGCGCCGGGGAGGGGGGGCTATTTCCTGTCGGCGCCGCCACCGCGAATGCGTGCCGCCTTTCAAGGGATACATTATTCGGATTCCTGTTTACCGGCTTGCCCATGGATGCCGCACCCAGCGCGAGGGGGCGGATTCGTGGGCGCACTTGTTTCTCCCGTGCGCGGAGGCGCGAATCGACAGAGTATGCTGAACAAACACACCGTGGAAAAGATTGGCGGGACCTCTATGTCCCGCTTCGGCGAGGTCATGCGAAATGTGATCATCGGCCACCGCACTCCCGAGGACTACTACAACCGCATATTCATCGTCTCCGCATACGGCGGCATCACCAATCTGCTGCTGGAGGACAAGAAGACCGGCGCCCCCGGCGTCTACGGCCGCTTTGCCATGGATGACTCCACCTGGGAACAGGCCCTGGAGACCGTCCGCCAGAGCATGCTGGAGTATAACCACTCCTTCGTCAGCATCGGCCTGGATCAGACTGCAGCTGATGAGTTCGTCAACCAGCGCATCGATGGCGTCTGCGAGTGCCTCCACGATCTGACAAACCTGCGTTCTTTTGGTCACTTCAACCACAAGAGCTTCCTTCCCCAGACCCGCGAGCTGCTCAGCGCCGTGGGCGAGGCACAGAGCGCCTTCAACTCCGCCAATATCCTCCAGCGAAACGGCGTCAATGCGCGTTTCGTGGATTTGACGGGCTGGAAGGTGGATTCCCTGCCTACCTTCGACAACGCCATCCTGGATGCCTTCAAAGATATCGATCTCTCCAAGGAGCTACCCATCGTCACCGGATACGTGAAGTACGACGAGGGCATCATGACACACTTCGACCGTGGCTACAGTGAGATCACCTTCAGCAAGATCGCGGTGCTCACCAAGGCACGCGAGGGCATCATCCACAAGGAATACCACCTGTGCACTGGCGACCCGAAGGTCATCGGTCTGGACAAGGTGAAGATCATCGGGCATACCAACTTCGATATCGCCGACCAGCTTTCCGATCTGGATATGGAGGCCATTCACTCCAAGGCATCCAAGGAAATGGAGCAGTGCGGGATTCCCATCCGCATCAAGAACGCCTTCGATCCCGAAAATCCCGGCACGCTCATCAGCTGCGACT
>CAZMWS010000187.1:0-2036 GCA_964570085.1 uncultured Lentisphaeraceae bacterium
CACATATAAGAAAAATATATATATTATTAGGTGGCATGATATCATTATCAGCTCTAATTTTGCCAATAAAGTTTATATTAGAAAATGACTCTGCATATATGTCTGGAATAGGAATATACGCACCTATATTTTTCATATCGATTTTATTAATTGCAGATTTTATACTATTTGTAACAAATTTAAAAAAAATGAAATTAAGAGAAAAAATACCAATGATAATATTAATTGGCATTATTATAGCATTAGTTATTCTTAATAATTTTGCTCCAGAAATTCAAATAGTTTCTTCTTCTTTTGCATTCTTATCGGTATTAATGCTATTTCACAATAGAAAATCCAGATATGAAGTTGGTTCAAGCTTTAGAGGTTGCTAAGGAACAAGCTGATCGTGCTAATGCTGCTAAGACTGATTTCTTGTCTAGTATGTCACATGAGATTAGAACTCCTCTTAATGCTATCGTTGGTTTCAGTAATTGTGTTAATGAAGCTAAAACGATAGATGAAGCTAAAGAAAATGCTAAAGATATTATTAATGCTTCTAGTACTTTACTTGAAATAGTTAATGGTATTTTAGATATTTCTAAGATTGAAGCTGGTAGATTAGAGATTACAAATTCTGTTTATAATGCTCGTAGTGTCTATGAAGAACTTGCCAAGTTAATTACTCCAAAGATGAGTGAAAAAGGTCTAGACTTCTCATTCTTTATTGCACCTGATTTACCTGAAACATTATATGGTGATCACACAAATATTAGAAAAGTTGTGACAAATATATTAAGTAATGCGGCTAAATATACAGAACATGGTTTTGTACGTTATGAAGTAAATTGTATTAATAAGGGAGATGTTTGTAAGTTAGTTATTTCTGTTGAAGATTCTGGACGTGGAATTAAACAAGAAAACGTTGATAAGCTATTTACAAAATTCCAAAGACTAGATGAAGATAAAAATACAACTATTGAAGGTACTGGATTAGGTCTTGCGATAACTAAGCAATTAATTGAATTAATGGGTGGTAAGATTGTAGTTCATACTGTTTATGGTGAGGGTTCTAAATTTACAGTAGTTTTAAATCAACAAATAAAACATGAAGAAGTAAAAGTAATAGAATCTGCACCTAAAGATACTATTGATATAAGTGGTAAGAGGATCTTATTAGTTGACGATAATGCTTTAAACTTAAAAGTTGCGAAGAAATTATTAGAAAGATTAAATGGTAATGACATCACAACGGTAGAGAGTGGTTTTGCTTGTTTAGACAAAATTAAAGCTGGTGAAAAATATGATGTCATCATGATGGATGATATGATGCCAAAGATGTCTGGACAAGAAACATTCAAAGAATTAAAGAAGTTAGACGGCTTTAATATTCCAGTAGTTGCCTTAACTGCTAATGCGATAGAAGGAATGCGTGAAAGTTATTTAAGTCAAGGATTTAATGACTATCTATCTAAACCAATTGAAAAGAATAATTTAATTAAAGTATTAGATAGAGTTTTATTTAGTAGTGACAAAGGTATTTCAGAAACAGAGAGAAAACACTTAGAAGAAGCAGAAGCAGAAAAGAAAGCAGCTGAAGAGAAAGAGAAATCTAAGAGTCTTATTTCAAGTGACGAGAAAGAAGTAGAAAAAGAAGTATTCGAAAAGAATCAAGTTATAAAAGTTGAAGAAGATGTTGAGTCAGTAGAAGAAGAAATCAGTAAGACAAAGAATTATGGTGTATCTCTATTTGGTAGAACAGAAGAAAAACCAAAAGCACCACAAAAGAGTGATTTTAAATCATTCTATGCTTCAGGACATAAAGAAGAGAAAAAAGAAGAACCAGTAGAAGAGAGAAAAGTAATTGAAAGAGTAGTAGATACAACTAAGAAAGAAGAGCCAAAGAAACAAAATATGAAAGGTAACTTCTTAGTATTTACACCATCAATTAAGAAGGATAAACCAAAAGAAGAAGTGGATGAGAAAGAAACTGAAATCTTTAGTAAATCATTTAGAGATGAATATAAGAAAGAAACTCCTCCAACTACTGAACCAAA
>CAZMWS010000187.1:2136-4343 GCA_964570085.1 uncultured Lentisphaeraceae bacterium
GTAAATCATTTAGAGATGAATATAAGAAAGAAACTCCTCCAACTACTGAACCAAAAACAGAAGCCGAGACAACTCCTAAAACTGAACCAGTAACTGAACCAAAAACAGAAGCTGAAACTACTCCTGAAACAGAACCAGCAACTGAACCAAAAACAGAGGCTGATACAACTCCTAAGACAGAACCAGTAACTGAACCAAAGACAGAAGTTGAAACAACACTTGAAACAGAACCAGCAACTGAACCAAAGACAGAAGCTGAGACAACTCCTGAAACTGAACCAGTAACTGAACCAAAGACAGAAGCTGAAACAGCTCCTAAGACTGAACCAGCTACTGAACCAAAAACAGAAGTTGAGACAGCTCCTGAAACAGAGCCAGTAACTGAACCTATCAAAGAAGAGACTCCTGTAAAAGAAGAAAAAGAGGCTAAAGAAGATTCAACTACAGAAGTAGAGGAAAATAAGGTAGAAGAGGAGAAAGTAGACATGAATGAAGAAAATGTAGTATATGATGAGAATTATCTAAAGAGTCATGGAGTAGATGTAGACCATGGACTAGAATTATTAGGAGATATGGAAATGTATAATATGACATTCCAAGATTTCTTAGCAGAAGTAGAAGATAAATTCAATCGTATCAAAACATATAGAGAGGCAAAAGATATGCCAAACTATGCGATAGAAGTACATTCATTGAAGAGTGACTGTAAGTACTTAGGATTTATGACTTTAGCAGATATAGCTTATCAACATGAATTAAAGAGTAAAGAAGCAGATCAGGCATGGGTAGATGAAAACTTCGCAGCATTAGAGACAGAATACAATAAAACATTACAAATTGCCAAAGCTTATGGAGCACATTTAGCATAAAAAAAGAAGAGCATTTTGATTAATGCTCTTTTTCTTTTAGACTCCAATATTGATGATAAAGTTTTTGAACTCCATTTTCTAAGAAATAATAATGGAATATGTATGGGACAAATAATATAAAAGTTAGTCCAAATAACAATAAAACATAAATGTTAGATAATAATATTCCAAATAGTAGGAATAGAGTAGTACATATTCCAACAAATACTGTGACAATTAAGTGAACAAATCTTTCGTGTTGAAAGAAAGATATTTGATGAAGATGATTTTCTAATATTTCATCTTTATTTTTTATTTTGTCTTCTGATAATATTTTATCTATTTCTGTTAAATAATTTTTTAAATCATATCTCATATTACACCTATATATTTATACCTTCATTATTAAATTTTTCATTAATTAGTAATTCGTGGATCTCTTCTTCTTTAGTATCTAGATATACTTCTTCAATACGGTCAACACGACATTTTTCAGCTTTTATAATTGATTCAACTTTATTAATAGCATCTTCTAGGACATCATTTACAACAACATAGTTGTATTTTGTTACTTCATTTAATTCTTTATATGTTTGATGAAATCTTTCGATGATTTTTTCATTACTATCAGTATTTCTATTTTTTAATCTTTTTAATAAAACTTTTAGAGATGGTGGCAAGATAAAGATGAAGATGGCTTCAGGAATTAATTTCTTTATATTAGCAGCACCTTCAATTTCAATTTCAAGAATAACGTCTGTACCATGTTCTATTTTTTCTTTTATAAACTTTTTAGGAGTTCCATAATAATTACCAGCGTAGTTAGTATATTCTAAGAAATATCCTTCATCAATTTTCTTTAGAAAGTCCTCTTTATCTACATAATTGTAGTTCACACCTTCTTTTTCACCTGGACGGATTGTCCTAGTAGTGGTTGAAACCGATAACCATAAATTATTGTCTCTTTCTAATAAAGCTTTTACTATACTACTTTTACCGGCACCACTTGGTGAAGATATTACAATAACTTGACCTGTTTTCTTTTCTTTAATCATAAATTTTCCTCCATAATTATATTTTTATATTCACGATCAACTAGATTTTCATTATTTATTAAATCATAAATACTAGTTGTTTTTATTTCATAAGAAAGCATAGGATCTTTTTCACGATTTATCTTACTAATTAGATTTATATCTAAATCTTTCTTTATTGAATTTACATTGTTGTGTTATTACTTGTTCAGCAAGCCAACTAACAGACCGAGTATGTGGCTTTAATCCATATGGAAGTACTCTTTTATTTGTGATGTCAAAAGATGGCAAAATGGTAATCAAATCTTTGAATATCTTTTCAAGG
>CAZMWS010000188.1:0-4254 GCA_964570085.1 uncultured Lentisphaeraceae bacterium
CACGCAATACACCTTCCTCTACGCCATGGGCGACCAGGACCGCCTCTCCGTGCGTGCCACCATCCGCAACGAGGGACAGACGCGGGAGCGCAAACACCTGTGGCTGAAAGCAGCGCATCCCATGGAACGCGCTTTCTACGACTACCACTACACCACCTTCCACTTCACCGAAAACAACTTCCCGAAATTCGACGCCAGCTGCGACTTCCGCGACGGCGCCCTCTGGCACGACGGAAAGGCGATCCTCCGCTATGCCCCCGGTGACTTCCAGGTGGAGTGGCACCCCGAGATCCGCTTCAAGGACTCCCAGTACACCTACCGCCCCTTCCAGTGGGACAGCCCCTTCTTCGTCCACCCGGAATTCCGCATCCACAGCGCCAAGAATCTCCTGCACTTCTCCAAAGAGCTGGATCCCGGCGAAGAGGCATCCTTCGAGGTCACTTTCGCCACCAATCTGGACGACGCACTCCCCGAAGAAAATTCCACCTTCGAGGAGACCAGCCGCTTCAACCGCGAGATCTGGCGCGGGCAGGAGGAGGAGCGCAAGATCGCGAAAGTAGACTTCGGCAATGACGAGCTGAACCACCGCTTCCAGACCGTCCAGCGCGTCACCCGTCAGCTGATGCTGACCATGGATTGGCCAAATTACGGAAAGATCCTCTTCCCCTGCCAGGGCGGCACCAGCGAGCGCTTCTATATGTGGGTCTGGGAGGCAATGTGCGCCTTCCATCCCATGATGAGCCTCGGATTTTTCGAGGAAAACCGTAAGGTCCTGGAATTCATCTTCTCCCTCCAGGACGGCGGATATCCCCCCATCGGCGAATTCGTCAAGGCGCCCGGCGCCATCGGAACCACCGGTCCCAAATGGGCCTGCACCACCGGCAGCGCCCTCACCTGGGCCGCGCAATACATCCGCCTCTCCGGCGACCAGGACTTCGCCAAGAAGTACCTGGATGCCATGGCGAAGGCCTGCGGATGGATCCTGGCACAGATCCGCGCACCCCATCCCCCGGAATACCCCTACCCCGGCCTCATGCCGAAGTGCTGCGCCACTGACGCCGATTTCGGACGGCTGGTGATCTTCACCGACAACTGGGCATGCCTGGGAATGCTCCTGACCGCCGAACTCCTCCAGGAATACCACCACCCCGATGCCGAGCTCTATACCCGGGAGGCCGCACGCTATCGCGCCGATCTCATGGCATGCATCAAGGACCTGACCACCCCCGATGGATATGTCCACCGGCAGATCGACGACTCCGGACAGTATTGCCCCGGTTTCACCAACTGCGACTCCTTCGCATTCTTCGCATACTCCGGACTGCTCTCCCTCCACGATCCCGCAATCCGGAAGTTCATCCGCTGGTGCGAAAACAACTCCTGCCAGGACTTCTTCTTCGGCGCAATGCACAAGCACCTGATGTATATCGGCACCGCCGAACAGAGTGCCGCGCTGGTCAACATGGCAAACGGCGAGACCAAGCGCGCCTGGAGCGCCATCCAGACCTTCGAACGCTTCGGCTGCACACACGATCTCTTCCTGACGCAGGAACGCTTCGATGTGGACGATCCGGAACACACCTCCTGGCAACCCAATGCCTCCAATAACGGCCGCCTGCTGGACATGGAACTGGCGCGAATCTACCTGGAGACCGACCAGAAGATCCTGCTGCTCGCCGGCTTCGCTCCCTTCGAACTGGAAGAGCCCCACCGGCACTTCGCCATCCACGGGCTCCACACCACACACGGCCTGCTGGATCTGGAGGCCCAGGACGGGAAGGTCTCCCTGAAATGGGAGAAAGACGCCCCCGCTCTCCCTGTTGTCCTGCCCGAGGGCTGGACTCTGGTCCCCTGAAGACCCGCACACACACATCCCTTTCGTTTCATTCAATCCAAACTTCCCCAAAAACTCCCCCGATTCATCATGGGAAAGAACTACCCCGTCATCGATCTCTGCGGCACCTGGCAACTGCGCCAGACCGCAGACAAGGCCGCAAACGCCATCCCCGCACAAATTCCCGGCGACAACTACTCCGCTCTCCTGGAAAACGAGCTCATCCCCGATCCCTACTACCGCGAGAACGAAAAGGATGTGCAGTGGGTCGCCGACAAGGACTGGACCTATGAGCGCTCTTTCACCGTCCCGCAGGAGCTCCTCCAGGCACAGGCCGTGATCCTCAATCTGGATTCCGTGGACGCCGTGGCCACCCTCTATATCAACGACAAGGAGGTCGCCAAGCTCGACGACCAGTTCCTCCGCTTCCGCAAGGACGTGAAGCCCTTCCTGAAGTCCGGCAAAAACTCCATCCGACTGGATTTCGTGGCCGTGACCCGCGCCGGCGATGAGTTGAAGAAGACGCAGTTCGGACATCTTCCCGGAATGGGCCCCTGGTCCACCATCCCCACTCTGAACTACGTCCGCAAGACCCAGTGCAGCGCCGGATGGGACTGGGGCATCTCCCTGCCCACCACCGGCATGACCGGTAAGCTCTATCTGGAGGGCGTGGATCAGGCCACCCTGGATCACGTCTACGACGTGCAGGTCCACAAGAAGAACAGCTGCGAGGTCACCCTCTTCGCCGAGCTCACTCCCCTGGAAGACACCCCCATCGGCACTAAAGTCACCGTGGAATTCTTCCTGGATGGCCAGAAGAAGAAGGCCACCGGCGTGGTACCCCGACAGGGAAAGATCCTGACCTCCGTCACCTTCACCGTCAAGAATCCGCAGCTCTGGTGGCCCAACGGCTACGGCGAACAGCCCCTCTATCCACTCCAGGTCACCTGCAACGGACAGGTCGTTACCCAGAAGCTGGCCCTCAAGGAACTGAAGGTGGTCAACGAGAAGGACGACATCGGCTTCTGCATGATCTTCCAGGTCAATGGCGTCCGAATCTTCGCCAAGGGCGCGGACTGGATCCCCTGCGATGCCATGCCCCAGCGCCATACCCCCGAACGCTACCAGAATCTCCTGGAGAGCGTCGCCAAGGCTAACATGAATATGCTGCGCGTCTGGGGCGGCGGAAAGTTCGAGGAAGACACCTTCTACGAAGAGTGCGACCGACTGGGAATCCTCCTCTGGCACGACAATATGTTCTCCTGCGCCCTCTACCCCGATCAGCCGCACTTCCTCCAGAACATCCACGACGAGATCGTCTACCAGGTGAAGCGCCTCCGCCACCACGCCTGCATCGGACTCTGGTGCGGCGACAACGAACTCATCGGAAATGTGAACAACGCCCCCGATGCCAAGCTCCGTGACGAATACCTGGTCTTCTATGACCGCCTGAGCCAGACTGTGGGACGCGCCATCCACGAGGCCGACGACACCCATACCTTCTGGCCCTCCTCACCCTGCGCCGGCCCCAACAACTACGCCAACAACTGGCTGGCCGACGCCGATGGCGATATGCACTACTGGAAGGTCTGGCACGGCGGCGCCGTCTTCGAAAACTACTACGAGGTCCGTCCACGCTTCTGTAGCGAATTCGGCTTCCAGTCCTTCCCCTCTCTGGAGACCGTGGAGACCTTCGCCGAAAAGGAGGACTTCAATGTCTTCTCCCCCGTCTTCGACCGACACCAGAAGGCCGGACAGGGCGGCAATGCCAATATCGTCGGCATGTTCGGAAACTACTTCATGATGCCCAATTCCTTCCAGGGTATGCTCTATCTCTCCCAGATCCAGCAGGGATTGGCCATCCGCACCGGCGTGGAGTTCTGGCATAGCCTCCGCCCCCGCTGCATGGGAACCATCTTCTGGCAGCTGAACGACAACTGGCCCGTCTCCTCCTGGGCATCCCTGGAATACACCGGACGCTGGAAGGCACTCCAATATATGGCGAAGCGCTTCTATGCCCCCATCCAGACGGTCGCCTACCACACCAAGCCCGAGGATCCCATGGAGATGTACTTCATCACCGATCTCCCCGGAAAGGTCGACGCTAAGATCGTGGCGAATCTCCTGGAGGTCGCCACCGGAAAGACCATCGTCAAGAAGGAGTTCGTCGTGAAGGCCGACACCATGGGCTCCATCTCCCTGGAAATTCCCGATTTCTACCACGACGACAAGGCACGGAAGGGCCGCGCCATCGAGGAATGCGTCCTCCTGGTCACCACCACCGCAAAGGACCAGGACGGCAAGAAGTACTCCCACCAGGAGATCGTCACTCTCGTTCCCTGGAAGAAGATGCCCCTGCCCCAGGCAAAGGTCACCATCACCGAGATCAAGATGATCGACAAGCAGCACTTCCAGATCAC
>CAZMWS010000189.1:0-4250 GCA_964570085.1 uncultured Lentisphaeraceae bacterium
CTTCCCCGAGGCGGATGTGGTTGTGGTGGATGCGGATGCGGATGCGGCGGCGGATGCGGATGCCCCTGCTCAGGCGAAGGCATTCCGTCCGGGTCCTTGGGATCGTGGTCCCAAGTGGCGTCGGGAATACGCGCATCAGGCTCGGAAGGACCGCAAGGCTGGCGAGCGGGTGGATTTTACGGAGACGATCTACTGGAATGCCAGTGTGAAGACGGATCCCCGGACGGGCCGCGCGGAGTTCTCTTTTGCGCTCCCCGATACCCTGGGCGGCTTCCAGGTCCGCGCGGACGCCTTCGGCAATAACGGCGCGTTGGGCGAGGCCACGGCGGAATTGCAGTGTGTACGGCCCTTCTATGGCGAGATCAAGCTGCCGCTTTTCCTGACGGTAGGCGATACCGCCTGGTTGCCCATCACGCTGATGAATGCCTCCGAGAAGCCCCTGGAGAATGCGAATCTCTCCCTGTCGTCCTCCGACGACACCCTGGAGATCCTGGAGGCGCCCGTCTTTGCCGCTGGCGAGAATACGCTCGCTGCTGGCGAGCGGCGGCTGGTCTTTGCGCGGGTGCGTGCCCGGAAGGCGGGCAAGGCGGTGTTGACGCTCCGGAGCCTGGCGGGCGGCTATCAGGATGAGTTGGGACGGGAGGTCCGGGTGCTCTCGCCACTCTTCCCCTTCGCGCTCGCTGGCGGCACGCGCCTTTCGGAGAAGAATCCGCTGGTTTTGGAGGTGGAGATCCCGTCGCAGGTGGAGAATGGCTCCCAGCGGGTGTCGGCACAGGTCTATACCTCTCCCGCCGCCACCATGGAGGCCGCTCTCAATGCCCTCCTGAAACAGCCCTACGGATGCTTCGAACAGACCAGCTCCACCAACTACCCGCTGGTCATGGCGCAGCAGTATTTCCTTACGCACGCGGGCTGCAATCCGGAGACGGTCGCCCGCGCGAAGACGCTGTTGGACGAGGGATACAAGAAGCTGATTTCCTTCCAGTGCCCCAATAAGGGCTACGAGTGGTTCGGCGATGATCCCGGACACGAGGCGCTCTCCGCCTATGGTCTCATGGAGTTTGCGGACATGGCGAAGGTGATGCCCGTGGATGAGTCCATGATGCAGGATACCCGTCGGTGGATCATGGGTCGTCGCGACGGCAATGGCGGATTCCAGCGCAACGACCGCGCGCTGGATTCCTTCGGTCGCGCTCCCGCAAAGACCACGGATGCCTACGTGGTCTGGGCCCTCCTGGAGGGCGGCGAGCCCGCAGAAAATCTCCGCAAGGAGATCGATGCCGTGGTGAAGAATGCCCGTGAGCAGAAGGACGACTACCTGAAGGCGCTGGCGGCGAATATCCTGTGGCTGTCGCAGCGTCCTCAGGAGGCGCGGGAGTTTGCGAAGGCGCTGGAGGCCGATCAGAAGCCCGATGGCTCCATGGCGAATCCCGGCACCACCATCACCTGCTCCGGAGAGCTCTCCCAGCGTCTGGAATGCGCGTCCCTGGCGGCACTGGCCTGGACCCGCTGCGGCGCGGAATTCGTGCTGCCCCTGGAGCGCACCATGAAGCTCCTGGCGGAGTCCTGCCAGAATGGAAAATTCGGCTCCACGCAGTCCACGGTGCTGGTCCTGAAGGCGATCAATGCCTACGACAGCGCGTTTGCGAAGCCGGCCGCGGAGGGCGTGGTGCAGCTCTGGCTGGACGGAAAGCCCTTCGGCGAGCCCGTGGCATTCACCAAGGACACCAAGGGCATTCTGACGCTCCCCGATTGCGGATTGGCACTGTCTCCCGGACGCCACACCCTGGAGATCCGCCTCAGTGGCGCCGCAGAGCTCAATGCCTCCTTGCAGGTGGAGGGAATGACCTCCCTGGGACACGCCTCCCGCGAGCTCTCCCTGACGACTCGTCTGGATCGGGAGACCATCAAGGAGGGCGAACCACTGCAGCTCTTTGTGGAAATCGCGAATCTCCTGGACAAGGATGCGCAGATGCCGCTGGCGGTGGTGTCGCTCCCCGCTGGCACCGAGCCCCGCCAGGAACAGCTGACCGAATTGCGCAAATCCGGACAGATCGCCGCATATGAGCTCCGCGAAAATGCGGTGGTGCTCTATTGGCGCGGACTGTCCCCCAGGGAAACCCGGACAGTCCCGCTCTCCCTCACCGCCACCATCCCCGGCGAATACACCGCCGCCGCCTCTTCCGTGTATCTGTATTACAACGATAGCGAGAAGGGGTATATCCCAGGCGTGAAGGCGAATATTGGGAAAAGGGAGTAGCGCAACCGCGGGTGAATAACGAAAGGACGGAGGGGCTGCCGCCCCCGGTCCCCCTGCAATAGTGCAGAGGCGCGCGCCGCGGAGCGGCCAAAAAAGCCGGTACTGTACCGCCGGTAGGCGGCAATAGCGCCTGCGGCACCGCTTTAACCTTCTACCTACTATCTGTTCCCTTCTACCTAGCAATGGGGTTGCCGCCCCCGGTCCCCCTGCTAGTTTTTTTCGCCTACCGGCGGTACGGCGCGCCCATATTGGCGCGCTTAATGCACGCGCCGGTAAATTCCGGCGCGGGGTTTCGCGCTGCGAAACCCTGGCCTAACTTCCTCCTTTCTCCTTCCTCCTTCCTCCTTTTTCCCATAATGCCGCCTGCATGGTCGTAGACCTTGCAGGCGGCATTATGGTACGGGCCTTTCCCGCCCAGTCTATTGAATAGCGAGTGAGTTTATGAGCAGTGTAGGAGCCAGTCATTCTTCCGATTTCATGGGAACGGAGCCCATTCCGCGCCTGTTGATGCGGTTCACCTTGCCGGCCATGGCGTCCAGCTTTGTGAATTGCCTGTATAACGTGGTCGACCGGTTGTATCTCGGTCATGCGGTGGGGCCGGATGCGCTGGCGGGCTTGGCGTTGACCATGCCGTATATGATCGTGCTGGCGGCCTTCGGCGTGCTGATTGGACAGGGCTCCGGGGCGCTGATTTCGATCTTCCTGGGGGAGAAGAAGCCGGAGGCGGCCAACCAGGTCCTGGGACAGGCCTACGCCATGTATATCCTCTTCATCATCGCCATCCAGACGCCGGCGTTGCTGTTGCTGGACCAGACCCTCAATTGGATGGGCGCTACTCCCCAGGCGCTGCCGCACGCCCGCGACTACCTGCAGATCATCCTGTGGGGAAACATCTTCCAGCACGTCAGTTTTGGCGGTAGCAACCTGATTCGTGCGGAGGGCGATTCCATGGCGGCCATGGGCGTGATTGTCCTGGGTGCGGTCATGAACATCATCCTGGATCCCATTTTCATCTTCTGGATGGGCATGGGCATCAAGGGCGCGGCGTGGGCCACCATCCTGGCCATGGCGATCTCCTCCGGGTGGGTCATGCACCACTTCCTCCACGGCAGCGGCGGCGTGCGCCTGAAGTGGAAGAATATCCGCCTCCACGGAAAAATCTTCCTGCGGGTGGTGGGCATCGGCACGGCGCCCTGCATCATGATGTGCATGAACAGCATCATCTTCCTCTTCTATAACCGGAGCTTCCTGAAATACGCCGCCACCGAAAACGAGGCCACTCTGGCAATCGCCGCCTACGGCATCGTGGGATCCGTCCTCATGCTCCTCCTCATGCCATCCTTCGGCATCAACATGGGAGTCCAGCCCATCCTGGGATACAACACCGGCGCACGGCTCTACCGACGCGTGGCACAGGCACTCATCCTGGCCGCCGCCTGGGCCACCGGAATCTGCGTGGCACTGGCGATCCTCTGCGCAATCTTCGCGAGCCCCGTCTGCGCACTCTTCTCGAACGACGACGGACTCCGCAATGTCAGCGCACTCGCCCTCCGGATCCAGATGTGGGGACTGGGCTTCATTGGCATCGGAATCGTCACCGGCACATACTACCAGTCCATCGGACGACCCACCATCTCCATCATTATTGGATTCCTGCGACAGGGATTGGTGCTTCTGCCGGTTTTGATTATTCTGCCGATCTTCTGGGGAATGGATTCCATCTGGTGGGCGGGGCCCGTCTCCGACGCCATGGCGGGAATCCTCTGCCTGGGACTGCTTCTGCACGAGCTCAAGCGACTGCGCACCCAGGAACTGGCGGATAACGGCGCTGAACGCGCTGTAAGTGCTTAGCAATTAGCCGCTAGTGGCTAGTTATAAGGTGCCGCAGGCGCTCTTCCGCCGCTGGAGGCGGCGGTGCTGGTACCGCCGCTTAATCGGCGGAAGAGCCGCGCAGCGACCGAACAACTAACGGCTAATCACTAACTACTAG
>CAZMWS010000190.1:0-3606 GCA_964570085.1 uncultured Lentisphaeraceae bacterium
TAATTCCGACCAGTCCGAAGGTCTGGAGTCCTCCCAGGATTGAGAAAAAGAGGACCATGTATGACATTCCGGTATTTCCGCCATTTTTCATCAGGAGTGGCCGGATGATGCTATCCACATTCGCGACGATTCCGCCGCAGGAAAGGAGGATAAAGAGTGCCTTTACGGGGTGTCCGGTAAGGAGGAGGAAGACCGCCATGGGGACCCAGACCAATCCGGTTCCCACGAAAGGGACGATGGAGCAGACTCCCAGGAGGGCTCCCCAGAAGAGGGCGGGGACTCCCACCATCTTGAAGAAGACCATGGAGAGGACTCCCTGGATGACTGCGGTGCCCAGAATGCTGATGAAGATCGCCTGGAAGACCTCGCGGATGCGGGAAGAGACATGCCGGGTCTCCTCCTCGCCGAGAGGGGAGATGCTCTTCAGATATGCCGCGAGTTCCCGTCCATCCAGGAAGACATGATACATCACGAAGAGCATGATGAAGAAGTTGAAGACCGTGAGCCAGGTGCGGGAGAGGATCGCCAGCACGCAGTCCTTGAGCCACTGGAGAATCACGGTTCCCGCCTTCACCAGCATGGGAGAGAGCTCCAGGATTCCAGAAGAAGACGGCGTTGTTGGCGAGACATCCCCTGTGTCCTCGGCATTCTCCGGCACCGCGGGCTCTGCGGGTGCCTCCGCCGTTGCCTCTGTCACGGCCTCCTCTTTCGGCAGGAGGGTTGCGGAGTCAGTGGAGAGTCGTTCCAGGAGCTGCTGGATGCGCGGATGCTCTGTCAGGAAGGTGCGCGCATTGTGTTCCAGGTCCTCGTGGATCCACTTTTGAGCAGCGGGGATTGCCTGCATGCCCTGCTCCGCTACTTGCACCACGAAGAATCCCAGTGGCACTGCCACCAGGAAGAAGACCAACACCACGGAGAGGAGCGCGGCCAGGCCCCGTGCGCGGAGCCCCGCCTGTGGCGTGGATTCGGCGTCCTCGGGCGGTGGCGGCCGATGCAGGAGCCGTCGCCAGAAGGCGTCGGTGCGTTTTGAGAGCCCCTGGAGGAATCGCAGGAGCCATCGATTTACGGGCATCAGGAGGATTGCCAGGAGTCCTCCCAGGATGATGGCATGGAGGAATCCCCGCAGCAGAAAGACCACCGCCACCAGCATCCCCAATGTGAGGATAAGGAAGGAAAAATTGGCGATAGCGGGGCGCCAGGAGCGCAGGTCGTCACTGTTTTCCATATAAGCTTTCGAAATTTCAGACGAAAGGAAGCTACTTCGAGAGGTACTCCAGGGTGAGTCGTCCCTCTCCCAGGAGTCGCCGGAATTCCTCGGCGTTTTGATGTCCGCGGGACTCCTCCTGCTGGCGGAAGCGCGCCAGTGCGCTGGCGAGTTCCTCGGGGGTGAGTCCGGGGCGTCGGACGGGATGGCGAGTGATAACGGGATCATGTCCCAGGAAGGCGACGGCCTCCTCCAGGCAATCCATGAGACGGAGGCGTTCCGCCAGCAGGACCTGTGGATCCCGGGAATACTCCTTCCAGGAGACCACCACGGCGGGATTCACCGTCAGAAGGGCGTCGATGCGTTCCACAAGCGTGGGATTCCGATCGCCGAGCTCATCGCGGGCGGCCTCCAGGAGGCAGAAGAGCTCGTAGTCCTCCAGGCCATCCTGGAGGGTCTCCAGGCGAATGGAGGAGAGAGGGATTCCGGAGGGATCGGGGTAGACCAGATTGCCGTCGCCATTGCACAGGTCATTGAAATTTCCGCCGCCGAACCAGGGATTCGCGTATCCCCACCAATCCACAGACCAGTAGAGGATGCCGTCCAGCTTGTGCTTCCAGGTCTGCCAGAGCCAGCTGCGTCCCTCCACGAGAGGCGAATCGATCCAGATATTGGGGAAGGGATTCCGGCTACCGTATGCCACATACCACCACACATTGCGGCCGCGGGACTGTTCCTGGGCGGCGGCAACGGGATCGTAGGTATGGACCTCGGGGCACCAAATGTCCACGAAGAGGAGCTCCTCGGGGAAGGAGCGCGCGGTCATCATATTCTTCAACAACACGCCGTCCTTCATGTCCTTCGCCTGAGAGAGACGCCGATTGATCTCGGGGTAGCGATTGGGCGTGGGCTCATCGCCCAGGTAGGTGTAAAAGTATTTCTCCCAGCCCTTCTCCCGGAGGTGGTCCCGGAAGATCCGTGCCCAGAGGGCGCGGGGTTCATCCAGCCGTGCGATATGGCTGGTGATCCCCTGATCCAGTCCCCACTGGAAGCCCTCGTCAAACTCCGACCAATCCACCACGGGGGGCACCGCCGGCGGATCCAACGCCAGGAATTCCCAGGAGGGCCACCGCTCCACGGCATCGCCAGACAGCTCCACGGCGGAATACGTGTAGGGCATCAGTCCATGGACCACCGAGCCATTGATGCCGCGGCGGCGAGTCAGGGAGAGCCGCGCTTCCGCGGCAACGCGCAGGGTAGCCGCCACACGATAGAGGCCATCCTCGGCACTCACAGGCAGGCACTCCTCCCATTGGAAATAATTGTCGCCGGGGTTCACGGAGAATTCCCGCGTTGCGGTGATGCCGGAGGCGGATTCCACAGTGACCTCCAGGATGCCGGGCTCCGGGGATTTCAGGAGGACCTCCAGCACATCGTCGGCTTCTAGAGGAAGATAAGGCTTGCGCAGGAGCTTCGGATACAGGGAGGCATCAGGGGGATTCGCCACCGAATAGGGCGTCAGGCGATGTTCCAGGATCATCCCGCATGCCTTCCGGAAATCCAGGCCGTATTTCGGGCTCTGCCAGACGCCGAAGGCGCTGATGAGGCTGGATTTCTCGGGAATGGCGAAGGATCGCACGCGTAGGACGACGGGGACTCTTGTGGGGAGCGTATTCTTTGCCTGGAGGACGATCTCGCCGCGGTAGACTCCGGGGGCGGCGTCTCGGGGGACCTTCACGGATACCCAGAGCGCCTCCCGTCCGAAGGCAGCCACATCGAAGGGGGAGAGTGGCAGGAGGGGATCCGGATAGGAGCCCACGTAGTCCACATGGTATCCCGGACGACAAGTGGTCACATATCCCTCACGACGAAGCGTGACTGCCTCCGCGGGGATACTTGCGCCGGAATCCGACGCCAGGGGCGCCGACAGCTTTGCCTCCGCCAGCATGAGGGGGGATTCTCCCGCAAACAGCACGATCTGTCCGGCCTCCTGCTCGCCGCGGGCGGCATCCAGCTCCACGGCACCGCCAATGGCGCCCCGGAAGACCTCCACGGGGAGCGTCCGAACGAGCGCGGGCTGCGTGCCATAGACCAGCGAGTCCTTCGCAAAGCCCGCGGCAGACATCTTGCGCAGATGGACCCGATGGAGGATGCGATCCCGGAGGAGCCGCGCCTCCTCCTCCAGCAGCGAATAGAGCTCCGGCGTATCCTCGCAAGTCAGCTTTGCCAGACTCCGCGCCTGGTGGAGCATGCCCTTCTCCTCGACAGAGAGATCCGAATAGCCCTCCAGCGTCACCACCGACTCCTCGAGAATCCGCCATACCTGGCTGGCGCGCAAGACCCAATTGCTGGAATAGAGCAGCGTCCCCTCTTCGTCCCGGAAGTCGAAGCGGTGGCAGAGG
>CAZMWS010000190.1:3616-4250 GCA_964570085.1 uncultured Lentisphaeraceae bacterium
CTCCCGCCGGACGCCCTCGCGGACCACCCCATCGGACCACAGGAATGCCGGGCTGGCGTCATTTTCAGAGCCGACCACGGCGCCCACTGGATGCGGGAGCGTCTGGAAGCGCGCGCGTCCCCAGACATCCTTGAAGCGGAGGGTCTCAGGAGACGGTACCCAGGCCTCAATGGCGCGGTTGGTGGTGCGGGTGATGCCCATCTGCAGATCGCACTCCTCGCCGTCGGAAGGCGCACCGCCCAACTCCGCAAAGGGAATCGAGAGATCCGCAGTCCAGCGGTAGAGCTCACGATTTGTGGAGATGCTCCAGGGGGCATTCCAGGCGAGATCCTGGTTTTTCTCGTCCAAAATGGTGCCAATGGCATTGAAGATCACATGGTAAACCTGTCCGCCCCGACGAAGATGCAGATCGAAATTGTCGTCCTCCCACACATTGGAATCCCGCTCGGTCAAATTCATGCTGAGGTTCGCCATGCGGGGCTCCAGGACCTCCAGATGAAGATGCAACTCGCCCCCATGAGTCCACAGCCAGACATGGCTGGCGCACTCCGGACGGCTGGCGCCGTCAATGGAAAGGAAGTCCCCCACATAAGCGCCCTCCTCCCAGGAAGACACCTCCGGAATCGCCACAAAG
>CAZMWS010000191.1:0-4239 GCA_964570085.1 uncultured Lentisphaeraceae bacterium
ATTTTCTGTAACCGTATAAGAATTCTGCTTGGCGCGCATGCCCATACCCACGCCTGACAGAACGATTCCGATGATGAAGAGTGCGATTGCGGCTGTGCGCATAGAATTCAACCACTCAGACCACTTTGCCATGTTGTAACTCCATTGTTGAAATGCTGACTTAAAAGAAAAGAACAGGGATTCCCCTTATACGGGGGAACCCTGTAAATTTATCACAAGTTTTTTTTTTAGCAACCAGTTATGAAAAATTTGCTTCCTCTTGAACATGATTCGGGAGGGAGCAAACGGAACAATGGCCCCGGCCTTCCTTTGCCCTCCCCTTCTCAGCCTCCGAAGAGTGCGGCGAGGAAGAGGAGGACATCTGGGAGGTTCGCGAGGAGGAGGATGGCTGCGATGACGACACCGATGGCAACGAGCATGGCAGTTTTGCTCCGTTTTGGTGGGCAGAGATCAGTCGCAGCCGCCCAGGAATGCGGCGATGACGGCTCCCCAGTAGAGATTCGAGAGGATGTCGGGCAGATTCACGAGAAGTAGGATAACAACGATGACGATGCCGATGGCAATGAGCATGGTGCGGTCCTCCTGTTTCTAGGTGACGGAGAGGGGAATAGTGTTGCCTCTTCCGTCGAGGATAGAGTTTTTTTTACGCGGGGGATGAGGGGTGGCGTGACGCGGTGTGCGTCAGGTCCCCTTCTCTCCCCCGGAACAGATTCCCTGGATGCAGCGGGCAACCGGGATGCCGAATGAGCACAATGCGTCTAGTTGTAGCGACCGTTGGAGGGATCGTAGGTCTGCATGTATCCGCCGCCGCCACGCTTCTCGGGAGAGCCGCCGCAGCTGGTGGTTGCGCAGAGGAGGGAGAGGCCCATCGCCCCCAGGGCGATGGCGGTCATCAGGGACAGAAAGATACGCTTCATGGGCTGGTTTTCCTGGGTATGCTCACGCAACGCCGGCATAAAGACACACCGGTCGCGGAGTCCGTTAGGATTTTGGGGAGTTGAAAGACCGGCATTCCGCGCACAGGAGGATGAGGCGACAGGGGGAACCCCGTCCTCAAGCGGAAGCCAACACCCAGAAGAGCCGTGTCAAAGCGCCGCGCCCTTTCTTCAAGGAACGACCGCGCCGACCCGCTTTTCCGGTCAAATCCCGAGATGAATCCGGGGCATTTCTCCGCCCTGGTTCCCCGTCTGGCCATCTGGCCTAGACGACATCCCGAGATACCCAAGAGAGAGACCGCAAAACCGGTCCTCTCATCCTTTCCGAAGGAATAGTCCTCCAGGAAAACATCCGACGCCCCTCTTCTATCATCCAGGAGCGTCTCTTCTTTCCGGCTTTCACGCCGGAAACGTGCAATAATATACCCACACTCCCCAAATCAGCCAAGAGACCACGCTTTTTCATCGCATTACGACCACGCATACACAAAAATCCGCCTAGATCAATCTCATATTCACCCCACTTTCGCGCCCTTTCTTACAAAAATCAACAAAATAAGAGATACCCCCATCGTTTTTCTTAGCTATCCATCCATCCTGCTTTTCCCGCTCTCTTTTCACCCCGACAATATCGCACGATCTCCCTGTGTCTCAAGGAAAATCATCCCTTTTCATGCAAAATTCAAGTTCAACTTGAAATTTGTATAACTTTTGTTATAATATGTTGTATTCCCGAAAGATACTTCCCTATAAAACATAGGATTCTCCCATCTTTCCCCCTTCTTCCTTTCCCCTTTTTTCCCCCTAAGAACACACTCATGATATCTCGTCGGATACAGCCTGAGTTACGCCGTGTTGCCGCGGAGTACAAGGTCATCACCATCACGGGGCCGCGGCAATCGGGGAAGACCACGTTAGCGCGGATGGAGTTTCCGTCGTATGGGTATGTGAATTTAGAGGATCCGGAGATCCGGGTTCTTGCCCAGACGGACCCCCGGGAGTTTTTGCGTCGACATAGTGCGCCGTTGATTTTGGATGAGATCCAGCGTGTGCCGTCGTTGCTCAGCTACATCCAGACGATCGTGGATGCCTCGGATCGGAAGGCAATGTTCATTTTAACGGGGAGTCATCAACCGGCGTTGAAGGCGGGAATTTCGCAGTCTTTGGCGGGTCGCACAGCGATTCTTGAGCTCCTGCCGTTATCGTTAGCGGAGCTCCGGGATGCGGGGATTGCGCAGGATCGCGACGAATGCATCTTCAAGGGCTTCATGCCGCAGCTATATGCGGAGGCCCTGGATGTGACCCGATTCTACCGCAACTACTACATGACATATATCGAGCGGGATGCGCGGCAGCTGATCAACGTCCGGAATTTGTCCGCCTTCGACACCTTCATTCGCCTGCTTGCGGGGCGAGTCGGGCAGCTTCTCAACCTAAATAGCCTAGCCAATGACGTAGGTGTCTCCTCCACGACCCTGTCGCAATGGCTTTCCACCTTGGAAGCCAGCCATATCCTCTTTCGTCTGCCGCCCTACTTCGAGAACTTCGGCAAGCGTCTGACCAAGAGTCCGAAGATCTACTTCACGGAGGTGGGTCTGGCGTCCTATCTGCTTGGACTAGAATCCCCAGAGATGGTCTCCCGGGACCCGCTGCTAGGGGGGCTCTTCGAGAATCTCGTGGTGCTGGAGGCGCTGAAAGCGCGTTACAACGCCGGAAAGGATGCCGACCTCTACTTCTACCGGGATTCCCAAGGGGTGGAGGTGGATCTGCTGCTCGCCGTCCGCAGAAAGCTCTTCCCCCTGGAGATCAAGGCCGCACGAACCTTCAGCTCCGATTTTCTGAAGAATCTCCGGAAATTCCGTCTATGGAGCGGTGACAAATCCATGCCGGGAAATATTGTCTACGCCGGCGATCAGCACCAGAAGGTCGGCGACGCCGAGGTGCTTAACTTTGCGGATCTCTCCGACGTCATCACCAGAGACTCCATGCACTCTTGATATTTCCCCCAAAATACCCATCCCCCCACATGCGCACGGCCTCCCTGGGAGTTTCCTTCCCCCTATAGGAGCTCCACGGAGCGGCCGCGTCGATTTTATACCAGCAGAGGCTAGTTCTGTCCCTTTTTCCAGACTGCGAGGGTGCGTTTTGCCAGGTCGGTGAGGGACTCGTGCTGATATCCGACCATATTTGCCTCGATGGTATCGTGGATTTGCGGGGCGAGTCGTCCGCCGAAGTCCCGTGCGCCGCGGAGGATTCCCAGGATTGCGCCAACGGTGGCGCCATTGCAGTCGGTATCCAGTCCGGCGGAGACCGCCAGGCACATGGAGCGATCGGGATCGCCGTTGCCCAGGAGGAGTGCCATGGCCACGATGCAGGCGTTATTGACCGTATGGACCGCATGCATGCCGGCGAAGTGCGTCTCGTGCCACTCCATGTAGGCATCGAAGTCGCGTAGTTCGTCGCACTTTTTAACGGTCAGACGGATCTCCTCTGCCAGGCGGCAATTCTCGGGAATCTGTGACAGTCCGATCCGTACCAGCCGATGAGGATCGGATTCCCGGAATGCGGCGGCCTGGAGGGCGGCGACGAACATCTCGCCGTAGATGCCATTCTTGCAGTGAGTCCAGTGTGCATCGCGCCAGGCGTATTCTGCGGCGCGTTCGGGATCGCCGGCGGCGGCCCACGCCCAGAAGTCCGCGCGGATCTGTGCGCCAATCCACTCCCGGTAGGGATTGCAGTGGGAGCGTGTGAATTCGGCGGTGATATTCTGGTCGCGGGGCGCCACGTAGCAGCGTGCTTTCCGGAGATGCCAATTCAGGATCGCCTGTGTTTCGGCAGTGCAGATCTGGTTATAGGGAAGATGAGTATCCCAGACATCCGCGATATCCTGCCACTGGAAGTCCTTGCCGTACTGCTCCATGACCGTCAGGCCCACCAGCGTGTAGTGGACATCGTCGTCGCCCACCATGCACTTGATATTCTCGCGGCAGCAGTCGAGGCAGACGCGGATGGTGGCGTCGTCCCCGGCGGGAGCACAGCTGAAGTAGTCCTTCAGGGGCCAGTCGTTGTGCTTCTGCAGACAATTCTTGATCCACCGCCAGCCGCCATCCTGGCACTCCACCGGCTTGCCCAGAGCACAGCCACAGCAACGGCCGATCCAGGCGCCATGAAAACGATCCAGCAACTCCTCCTCCGAGGGCATGGGCGCCAACTCAAAGGACGCCTTCGGACGCGCCGCACGGATCTCCTCCAGCTCGTCGGGCTGCACATAGGGGAAGTCCGCACGGGGCTTCAGCGCCCCCAG
>CAZMWS010000192.1:0-2658 GCA_964570085.1 uncultured Lentisphaeraceae bacterium
CACTCCCCCAATGGCGCACCCGCGCCTGCACACGAAGACGCCCGCCTGCGGCACTGCGAACCTCCACACGCAAGATGCCACAATTCTCTTCCACTGGCGACGGCGAGCCATGGAGCACAAAATGAGTCCCCGGAGGCAATGCGCCCTCCACGGCATCCCAGTCACTCTCCTGAAAATCGCTGAAAACATGCAGCTCCCGCCCCTCCACAGGATACCGGGAAAGCCACTCCGAGGCCGCCTCCAACGCCAAGGCAGGACGTCCCGCACTCCAGCCGCCAATCCACTCGACATCCACGGGGGACTCCGCCGGATGCGCCCCCACACGCCACGCCATACAATCGCCCTCCCCCACACGCTCCCGTAACGCGCGGTATTCCTCGACCAATGCCCCGCGGTTTCCCCGCATGGACGCGGAGTCATCTAAAAGAATCGCCACGCCACGGCGGATTGATGCACCTGCGGCGTTGTCTGCGGAGGCCTTCGGGGGCAAGAAGGGCCCCGCCGCCAGAAGACACAGCGTCGACAACAGCGCCATTCGGGCGACCATGAGAAGGATATCCTGCCAGCGCCGGCGGCCCTGCACGGACGCGGGCGTGGGCCTTAGGAAGCGCAGTGTAGGAAATACGAGCCGTGGTGGCCGATCCCGTCCCAACAGATGAATCAGCAGTGGTGCGGCCGCCAGGGGCAGCAGCCACAGGAATCCGGGATGCGCGAAGGCCAGCATAGCAGAAGTGCCGGGGCCTCAGCCCTCTTCCAGAGACGCCGCCAGCGCCGGCAGAAACTCGCCCATCTTGGCGTTGATGGCGGCAATATCCTTCAGGGTCTCCAGGAATTCGTCACCGGCAGAGACTCCGATATAATTGGAAAGGAGCCGGAGGACTCCCACGGGAATGGGTCGTCCCTGGATGCGCTCGGCCAGCCGGCAGAAATGCACCACCGCGGGACTCTCCATGTCCACGCCATCGGCGGCATTCTCAATCCGGTTGTCAGCGCGATAATACTTTGCGTTGTCGAAGACATCGCCCGCCGCAATGCGCCCGCTCAGCAGCGGGTGATTCGGGAAGAACTCGGGGACCTTCTCACGCAGGGCGCGAAGGAATCCGGGATGGCAGTCCATCCAGCACTTCTCCGCGATCTCTGGCACGAATCCCAGTCCATCGGAGCCATAGAGGGGTGAGACATCGTAGTCGCTGTAGGCCACCTGGTCCACCACCATCATGCCGCCCAGGGGCTGTTCCCTGCGCAGCGCGCCCGCAGTCCCCCACACGAAGATAGCATCGCAGCCATCCTGAAAGAGGAGCTTCGACACCGCAGCGCAGGCGGCGGTCTTTCCGGGTCCAAAGCCGGTGGCGCAGGGGATCCCGGCAGGAAGCCCCACGGCCTCCTCACGGGTGGGAATCAGGATGCCGATCTTCATCACAGGAAATGCCTCCTCTCAAGAATCCCGGAAACCCCCGCCTCAGCCGAACTCGTTCCAGGGAATCCGGACGGGCGCGCCCTGGTTGATGATCTCATCCAAATGCCGCAACAGCGGGAATTTGTTGAAATTCGCGGTGCCCAGTTCGTGGCGACGGCGCAGCGCCCGCGCGGCGCGGGTGATAATGGGGATGGACTCCAGGGTCATGCCGGGGAATTTGTCCAGTGCCTCGCGCACGGTGAGTCCCTCGCCCAACGCCTCACCCAACTTCCGGTTACGGCCGGAGTTGATGGTCACATACAGATCGCTGGTGGCGTAAATCACGCTGTCGGTCTGTCCCCCCAGCAGATGCACCAGCCGGAGCATCTCACGGACTGCCTGACCGAAGAGCGACGCCTGCGGGTTGCTCAAGGACACGCCCTGGCTCTTCGCCAGACCAATGGCCAGCGCCACGCCCACGGCATACGCATTCTTCATGGCAACGGAACACTCGATGCCCACCACATCCTGGGAGGGCTGGATGTGATAGTACGTGGTGATGAACTGGTTCTTCAGCCAGTAGAGGGTATCCAGATTCTCGCCGCACAGCGCCACGGAGGTATGCATCCGCTGACAGAGCTCCTGGCTGATGCAGGGACCGCCAATGGAGTTGATGCAGAGGCGACGCCCCTTCAGAGCCGGATGACGATTGTACGCCACGGAAATGGGAATCAGGCTGCCATCCGGTTCGTCCTCCAGGCCCTTCGTCACCGAAAGCACCACCAGGTCCTCTGGAATCCGGGAAAGGACCTCCTTGGCAAACCAGTCAATGCCGAAGGAGGGCACGCCCGCCACCAGCACCTGCGCGCCCGAAAGCGCCTGGTCCAGCTCCTCGAAGTAGTATGCCGTCACCCGAGGCGGGAGATTCATGCCCAGACGCGGATGGAAGTTGTCCTGGCGGATGCGCGCGATGGTCTCCTTGTCGTACGGAGTGCCCACCAGACGGATCTCATGGCCGTTGTCCGAGGCGGGGAAGCACATGGCCGACCCCATCATGCCGGCGCCCACTATGGTGATGATGCTCATAGAATTCCTTAAAAAGTGTGTGTAGCAGGCAGACACCGCCACCCGCAGAAAAACAGCCTAGTCTCCCCCCCACGGAAAAACAAACGGCATAAGATAAACCCCCACACGGGAATTTACAGTACGCGGCGCGTAGCGACGGCGGACGCATGCGCCGCGCGCCGCACGAGCGCCGTAAG
>CAZMWS010000192.1:2668-4210 GCA_964570085.1 uncultured Lentisphaeraceae bacterium
AGCAATTAGTGACTAGTGGCTAGTTATAAGGTGCTGCAGGCGCCCTTCCGCCGCGATCATCGCCGCGGTACTTGCACCGCCGCTCGGGAGGCGGAAGGGCCGCGCAGCGACCGAACAGCTAACGGCTAACCACTAACAACTAGCTACTTGCGCCGCAACATGTTGCGGCGCATTTGCGCACGCGCCGGTAAATTCCGGCGCGGGGGTTCGCCAGTGCGAAACCCTGGCCTAACTTCCTCCTTCCTCCTTTCTCCTTCCTCCTTTTCCCCCTTATGCTTCTCCCCTTTCTTCCCATGGAGCGGACCGTCGAGGTCCAAATTCCCGCCGAGGAGTCGGGGAACTGCCTTTTGGATTTTCTGGAGCGGCGCTACAACTATTTGGACCGCGCGCAGTGGCAGGGCGAGATCGCCCGCGGGAATCTCTTTCTGGACGGCGTGGTCGCTTCTGACAAAACGCCCCTAAAGGGCGGAGAACGCCTCTTCTTTCAGGCGGGGGATCTCCCGGAGCAGGATGTCTCCTTCGATGTGCATGTCCTCCAGGAGACCGACGACTTCCTCCTGATCAACAAGCCCGGAAATCTCCCCTGCCACCCCGCCGGACGCTTCTTCAACCACACCCTCTGGGCGTGGCTCCGACAAGCGAAGGGACAGCAGGGAATCCACTTCGTCAACCGGCTGGACCGCGAGACCTCCGGCATCGTCCTGGTAGGAAAGAATCCGCGCTTCGCCGCAACGGCCGCAAAACTCCTGCACTCACTGGGCATCGAGGCACACAAGAAGTATCTCTGCATGGTCCATGGACGCCCCACCTGGAAGACCCTCTTCGCCAACGGATGGCTCATGAAAGACCCGCACTCCCCCGTGGAAAAGAAGAAGTGCTTCCGGCCCATCCTCAATGACGGCGATTCCGATCTAGTGGAACTCCCCGAAGACCCCGAGGCCGCCACCGCACAAACCGATTTCACCGTACGAGGATTCTATCGCCTCGCCCCACAAAAAGACGGCACGCCACCACACTTCCTCCCAGATCCCTCCGGACCCTTCACACTCCTGGAAGCCGGACTCCATACCGGACGAACACACCAAATCCGAGCCACGCTCTGCTCCCTCGGATTCCCCATCGTGGGAGATAAACTCTACGGAGTCGACGACACGATCTTCCTGCGCTTCGCAACTAGCACCCTCACCCCCGAAGACTGGAAACGACTCGTCCTGCCCACACAGGCCCTCCATGCCTGGAAACTCTCCCTCCCTAGACTCCATATCAACGCCACCACCCCCGCACCCTTCCTGGAAAACGATCCCTCTTCTTTATAAAAAATTGGATATTCCCCCGCCTCGCCTCTTCCGCCTACCGGCGGTACGGCACTTTCCCCATACAAACACCCTACTGCGCCCCTAGAGGATTCGGGGGGTGCGGGGGGCGTGCCCCCAGTCCTTTGGATATCCCCCCGTCTCGCTTCTTCCGCCTACCGGCGGCACAGCACGTTCCCCATACAACACCCTACTGCGCCCCTAGAGGATTCGGGGGGTGCGGGGGGCG
>CAZMWS010000193.1:0-4179 GCA_964570085.1 uncultured Lentisphaeraceae bacterium
CGGTACTTGCGCGCCAATGGGCGCGCTTGGCGTACGCGCGCCGGTAAATTCCGGCGCGGGGTTTCGCTCTTGCGAAACCCTGGCCTAACTTCCTCCTTCCTCCTTCCTCTTTTTCCCCACAAAAAAAAGGCCCTCCTGGCAAATTTTGTCGGAAGGGCCCCTTTTTTTGTGTTATCAGCTCTTAGCGGATGTAGGAGAACTGGCTGATGACGCCGTTGTACTTAACCCAGATGTTGTATTGGCTGCCATTGCCACCGGAGGTAGCCCACACGCAGTAGCTGTCATTGCCCAGGGCGATGCACTCGGTATCGGCCAGCTCGGCATACTGGGTGGGGGTCTTGATGTTTTCCACGTGTCCATCCGCGAAGGCGAAGGGCGTGCCGCCCTTTCCGTGGGCATCCAAGTCGTGCTTGGGGCCGCCCCAGCGGGGCTCGATGGCGGCAGCCCAGTGGCCGGCGTCGCTGGTGTTGCTGCCGTTGCTGTCACAGCCGTCACCCCACAGCCAGAAGGCGGAGGGAGCCTTGAACTGTTCGGGACGGACATAGATGGGGTCGAAGCCGCCGCCGGAGATGCCGCCCCAGGGGCAGTCGGTGTAGCTGAAGTAGCAGCCGCCGCCGTAGGAACGGGCAGTGTGGTTGGCGTAGGCGTCATTTGCGATGATGCCGTAGGCGTGGTTGGGGAACTTATTCTGTGCGTTGGGGCAGAAGAGAATGGGGCTCTTCTTTGCCCACTTGTCAGCGTCGTTGACGTCGGACCAGTTGGGGGACCAGTCGGCCCAGGTGTCCAAGACGCCGCTGGCGGCGGCGACGCTGGGCCAGCCGGCCTGACCGCGGGCGCCGACGGGCCAGTAGCCCTCGAAGGAGTCGCCGTACATGATGTATGCCAGGGTGACTTGCTTCAGGTTGTTGGTGCAACTGATGGCGCGGGCCTTTTCACGGGCCTTGGAGAGGGCGGGCAACAGCATGGACGCCAAGATGGCGATGATGGCGATGACCACCAGCAATTCAATCAGAGTGAAGTGCTTTTTCATGGTTGGTTTTGCGTGTAGGAGGGGGTTTGCTTCGGAGAAGAAAACAGGGGGTGGCTTCTTGGGCTCAGAAATATTATAGGGAAAATCCCCCGTTGAAACAAGAAAAAAATATGTAAAAAATCGTCAATGTAAAAAAAGAAAATTCCCATTGTTTAGGTAGAAATTTTTCTTTCCTTTGAAACGCGCATGTCTGAAATGAATAGTTTTTGCCCCCGAAATCTCCCTCGATGGCGGAGATTTTCGCCCTTTTCTGCGGCACTTTTTCGGCGCGCTGGTACCCTTTTGCGCACGCCACCCCAAAGGTATTCGGGGGGTGCGGGGGGCTTGCCCCCAGTCCTTTGGATTTCCCTGCCTACCCCAAAGCGCGGCTTTGCCGGTTAGCTTACGCTATTTCGGGTGGGGGAGTATCTGGTAAGGGGGGAGCCAACCAAAGGAGGTCGGGGCTTGCGCCCCCCGTGCCCCCGCCTTTGCTAGGTAGAAGGGAGCGGGTAGAAGGTAGTAGGTTTTATAAGGTGCCGCAGGCGCTCTTCTTCCGCCTACCGGCGGTAATTGCGCGCCAATATGGGCGCGCTTTACGCACGCGCCGGTAAATTCCGGCGCGGGGTTTCGCTAGCGAAACCCTGGCCTAACTTCCTCCTTCCTCCTTCCTCCTTTTTTTGCCCTTTATTGTTCCTTTTTTTTCTTTTGGAGGTCTCGGAAGTATTCCTGTGGGGCGACGCCGGTCATGCGCTTGAAGCACTTGGAGAAGTGGAATTGGTCTTTGAAACCCATTCGTTGGCTGAGGGTCTTCAAGGCGGTGCCGGGGTGTTCTGACATCCAGAAGCGTGCGGTATCGATCTTATGGCGCATGAAGGCCTGTTTTGGGGACATCCCGAAGAGCTTGTGGCAATACCGGCTTAGGGTAGCGGGGCTCATTCCCAGTTTGGCGCATAATCCCGCTACGTTGATATTCGAAGTGCAGTGCAGCTGGAATGCCTCGTTGATCTGGTGGTAGAGCAACTCGTCCTGAGTATCCATGGGTGGCGCATCGTCTGCCAGGAGATCCTTTTCGATGTCCTCCACTACCAGATGGAAGATCACCAGGAAGAGGCTACTCACGATGGAGAAGACGCCGCCGGGATGACGGAGGAGTTCCTGTCGCAGTAGTCGTAGTAAGTCATCCGCCTCGCTCCGTTCCGATAAATGCACTACCTTCTTTGACGGCACGGTCCCTGTCCGGAAAATCCGGATATTGTTGTCGCCCTGTTCGTCGCTCTTTCTCAGGTTAAAGAGAAAAGCGATGTAGGGACGAGTTGGCGACAGGTAGTCCTGGTGGATGTCATTGGGTTCGATCAGCAACGCCTCGTCACGGTTCAGCGACACATCCTTGCCATTCAGCATGCAGCGGTAGCTCTCCCCGAGGGGAAGAATGAGCTCGTATTCCAAATGACGGTGCCAGGAATACTCTTTCGAGACCTCCGGCTGCACCACGCTGATGACACAGAGCTTCGGTTCGTGAATGTTGTCCTGCATCCCCCGCAGGAAAAAATAGCGGGTGCGAATCTGCATGCCCACCCCTATCATCTCTTTTTCCGTAGGCAGGGGATAATTCTGGAAGTCCCGTGGAGTAAAGATGGTATCAGACATAGCGCAGAAAAGTGGGCGGGATTGGAATCGTAGGGAAAGAATTGGCAATTAGTATAGCCGGGAAACCTCGGGCGTGATAAGAAAAGACATGCACTTTCCAAAAATCCTGCCGTATACATGTCTGCGGGGCCTCACAAAAACGGCAAGTTCCGCAAAAATGCATCTGTGTCCGCAAAAGGGAATCAGAGATCGCCGTAAAAAGGGGGGGATTTTTGGGGCGGATTATTCGTTTTAGACATACTGACGAACCGAAAAAGTATTATAAGTCATTGAAGCTCATAAAATTTGGTTTTTCCCGAATTTGAGAGTTTCGGACATGCGGAATACTTGTGTACGCCCTCCCATTTCCGTAAAATATGTATGAGCCCCATGAGGCTTTGTTTTTTTGTCTTTTTCCCCAAGCGAGGTTCACCAATACTGAGAAGCCACAACCATGAAAAAGCATTTCACTCTGATCGAACTGCTGGTGGTCATCGCCATCATCGCCATTCTGGCGGCCATGTTGCTGCCTGCGCTCTCCAAGGCCCGTGAGAAGGCGCGCGCCATCAGCTGCACCAACAACCTGAAGCAAGTCACCCTTGCCTACATCATGTACGGCGATTCTTTCGAGGGCTACTGGCCCGTCGGCGCCAAGGAGCAGGCCGGCTGGCCCGTGATCGCCGCCGCCTGTGGTGTCCTGGATGCCTGGGCTGGCTGGAGCCCCAATTGGGACGACGTCAACGACAAGGAGGTTTGGGCCAAGAAGAGTCCCATTGTTTTCTGCCCCAACACTCCGGCCAAGGGTTGGGTCAATCAGGCCTACGGTATCATTGCAAACATGTCCGCCCGTAATTACGGTGGCGGATGCTACCGCGTAGGTCCTCTCACTGGTCCCTACACAGTTCTCGCTTATTCCGGTGTTTTTGATGCCTATTTCATTCGTCCCGAGCAGTTCAAGGCTCCCTCTTCCTTCTGGCTGTGGGGCGATGGCATCGATGGCAAGGGAACCACCTCCGGCCACTGGGGCAGCGCGATCGAGCCTCGCTGGAACTTCGGCAGCGACCCCAAGCACGACTTGGATGCCCACGGAAAGGGCGGCACGCCCTTCGCCTTCGCTGACGGACACGTGGAGAACATCAAGACCCCCACTCAGTATGCTGAGCTGGCTGATGCCGAGTGTATCGCATTGGGCAACAGCGCATACTGCGTGTGGGCTACTTCCGGTGGCAATGGCTACAACGGAAATGTCATGGTGAAGTACAACGGTGTTATTAGCAAGTATTCCTACACTCGGTAAATAATACAAAAAAGGGGCCCCTTCTGGCGAATCTTTTCGCCGAAAGGGGCCCTTTTTTTGTGTAGAAAAAGGAGGAAGGAGGAAGGAGGAAGGAGGAAGTTAGGCCAGGGTTTCGCAGGCGAAACCCCGCGCCGGAATTTACCGGCGCGTGCGTAAAGCGCGCCCATATTGGCGCGCTAGTATCGCCGGTGGGCGGGGGTGGCACCTTACAAGGCAGGGAAATCCAAAGGACGGAGGGGCTTGCGCC
>CAZMWS010000194.1:0-4178 GCA_964570085.1 uncultured Lentisphaeraceae bacterium
CGTCGATACCCTTCTCTGGGGCTTTCCCCCGTATGTGACCCACCAGATATTTCCGCGCTTGAAAAGCTTCATGCGATCCTCCTTGCCTCTGTGATGTTTTTGTGTTATTTGCGACTGCCTCAAAGGTGAGGACACCGCTAGACAAAAAGTCTTTTTTTTGACAACACAAAAACAACACAGTCGCCTGCGCGACCGCTTTTCAAGCCACTTTTCTCACCCTGTGTAACCTGCTGATTTCCAAAATGGTACCGGAGGTGGGAATCGAACCCACAAGGTGTTTCCACCGCCAGATTTTGAGTCTAGTGCGTCTGCCAATTCCGCCACTCCGGCCTGGGTGAAAGGAAAGCGGTTTACTATATTTCCAAATAGGGGGATTTCAATGGTATGGGGGTGTGTTATTGGAATAGTTTTCTTAGTGGGGTCCGGATTTCCCAGTGGTGGTCTTTTGGGGTGCCTGTGAGTTGTGCCTCGAAGACCCATGAGATTGGTCGGAGGACCCAGGATATGAGGCTGACGGACTTAAGGAGTTGGCTGGAGATCTGGAAGTCCATTTGTTTATTGTCCAGTCGGAAGACTCCCTCTCCGGCGAGTGCGATAAAGGATCCATCGGTGCGGATATTTTCGAAGGAGATTGCGGCGTCGTGGCACTGGAAATCGGCATCGAGGGTAGAGATTTTGCCGAGGGATGCGATTCGATCCTTGGAGAAGAACTTGAAGGTGCCGCGGGAGAGGATGCGTCCCAGTGTCGTGAGGGTCGGGATTCTCCAGAGATCCATATCATAGAGGTGGAGTTTTCCGTCGCCTTCCAGGTAGATAGGGAGTCCGGCCCAGTCCTTGAGGACTCGGAAATGCCCCTCGACATTCATCTTTCCCGGGAGCTTCCCCTCGGCATACTTTTGCTCTTCGGGAGTTTGCGGGGGATCCACCAGCTTTCCCTTGGCGAAGTCCTGTATGCGGACCAGCGGGATGTTTTTTGCGACAGCCAGGACCTCGCCCTGGTTTTTGGCGAAGTCATAGACTCCGGTGGTAGCGAGATCCCCCTGGAAGAAGTGTGCGGTGGGGAAGTCCCAGGTCATGACATTGTTGTCGAAGCGCCACTTTCCCTGGAGGTTTTGGAGTTGTGCGTTGCGATACCGGAGAAACGGTGTTTCCAGGGTGCCGTCCAGGGAGATGGAGAAGAATTCGTCGTCGTGGAAGCGGACGAGGCACTGCAGGTTCGCGGTGGGATCGAGTTCGAAGAGTGCCAGGGTCTTCTGGAGTTTTGGGAATGCGTGTGCGAGGGTATTGAGGAGTGGGAATGCGCCGGAGGTCTTCTTTAGGCGAAAGGATCCGAAGACTCCGCGTTGAAAGGTGAGTTTTCCCTCGCCCTGGATGCCGTCCTCGGGAGTGGAGGCGGTATCCGTAAGACGGATATCAGAGAAAGAGACTCCCTCTTCGGGGAGTCGGACGCGGAGAGTGGTGGAGAATTCCCCCAGGGGCATTTCCTGGTAGGAGAAATTCCGGGCATTGACAGTGCCGTCCAGGGAGAAATCCCAGAGATGTCCGGGGAAGTCGCGATAACGTAGGAAGGGGATATTTAGGAGGCAGCCATCTGCGGCGTTTTCGGGTGGCCATTGGAAGCTATCCCAGACCTTTCCGAAGAATTTGACGATTTTAGGGGCGTGGAGGAGATTTTTGATATGGGAGGGCGGTCCCTGGATGCGGAGGTTCTCGAAGGTGAGTTGAAAGGGATCGAAGAGGATCGTGAGGTCTCCGGAGAGGGATGCGGGGCTGTTTTGGAGATCTCCGGCGAGGTGAGAGAAGAGGATTCGGTCTTCCTGGAGGGTGACCTGTGCGTCAATGGTGGTGAAATCCGTGTCGCTGAGCCGCATCTGCGGCAGATGGAGGGTGCCGAGGGCCTGCCAGGGGTGTTCTTCCTTTTCCCAGCCGTCCTTGGGGGCTTTGAAGGAGATTGGTGGCAGGCGAAAATCCAGGAGTGCGGGTTGGTTTTCGTCGAGGCACTGAAACCAGGCGAGTGCCATGTCCTTCTTCAGGTCCAGGGGAGCCTTGAGGAGGGCGTAGAGGAGTTCTGGACGAAAGGAGCAGTGCCCGTTTGCGAGTTCCAGGGTGGAGGCGCCGTCGGTGAGGAGGATATCTACGGTTGCGTTCAGGACCTGGCTGTTGTCGTTGGCCAGGGTGGTAGCGGCGTGGATGGTCAGGGGGGCCTGGTTGTCTTGGGGGAGGGTAGTGTCTGCCTGGAGGGAGAGCAGGTTGGGGATTTCGCCGGGAATTTGTGCTTTGCCTTGGAGGGAGAGGCGTCCGCCGAGCATCTTCAGCAGGAGGGAGAGGTCCTTGAGCTTGAATTTTCCGAGGGAGCCCTGTGGCTGTGCGAGAGAGAGCACGCCGTCCCACTGTTTGGGATCCTGGAGGGGCGAGGGATTCAGGAGGAGCTGCAGCCGTGCCTGGGAGAAGGCCTCCAGGGGCGTCTTGTTGTTGTGGAGCAGCCGAAGCCCGCGGGCGGTGGCAGGGAGATCAATGGGGCCCTCCAGTCGTCCCTGGAGAGTCTTTGTGGCGAGTTCGAGCTGGAAGCATCCGGCAAGGGGCTCTGTGGTGGGGGCGGGCTCGGTGAGGTGGATCTTCAGGTTTTCCAGGGAGAGGGTATCCTGGTGGAGTGCCAGGCGTCCCTCCAGGGCGTGGATAGTCAGATCCCGTGCCTTGAGGTCGTCGCACTGGAAGTCCAGGGTGGGCTCGGGGGCGTGGAAGTCCCAGGGTGTGACGGGGAGGGATGCCTGGAGTCGGAGGGGCTTTGTGAATTCCAGGTCGGCGGGGAGAGTGTCTTCGGGGAGTGCCAGATACCGGAGGAGAGTCTTTGCGTGGAGTCGTGCGGAGGCCTGTCCCTGGATGGTGCCCTCATGGAGGTCTACGAGGAGCTGGCAGAAGAGGCTCTCCTCCGTGTCGTAGACGACATGGAGGTCGTCCACGGTCAAGAGGCGCTTCTGGAGGCGGAATTTTCCGTAGGCGCGGGAGACCTCGCGGTCGCGGATCAGGGCGTCGGCGATGGCCAAGCCGCCCTGGAGAGAGAGGGTATCGGGGGATTTCAGGGAGCCGGCGAGAGTCAGGCGGAGGGTGACCTCGCCTGCCTTGCTGGTCAAGAGTCGGAGCTCTTTGCGGATGAGCTCCAGGGTGGCATGGAGGCTTTGGCGGGTTTCCGCCAAGGGCGAGACGGCCTCCACCACTGCGGGGGAGTCATCGTCTTCGGATGTAGCAGTAATGGCGGCGCCTTCTGTTGAGGAGGCGGTGGTGGGAATAGAATCGATCGTCTCTTCTGTGACGGCGGGCGGCTCCTGGTTTTGGAAGGCCTGGTCTAAGTCCTTGAGATTTGCCTGGATGTTCAGGCGGATGCCGCAGAGGTCTCCCTGGAGATCTGCCAGGAGGGTATTTTGGGGAGTGAGAGTGGCGTCGCAGGAGAGGTTATCCAGGGAGAGTGGGGCGTCGGCATCGAAGGGATTGATGTCGTGGGGGGCGGGGGTGTCCTCGGTCTCCAGTCGGAGGGATGCCCCGGAGAAGGCGACATTTCGGATGACGAATTTTCCGCGGAGGAGTGCTGCGGGCTGGAAGGAGAGGGTGCCGGTGGGGGCGTCCAGGACCAGGGTGCCCTCCGCCAGGGGCATGCGCAGGTGTGCGTCAGCCAGCTCCAATCCCCACAGGATATTTCCGTGGATGGAGGGGATGGAGCAGGTGATTCCTGAGGAGCTCAGGGAGTCCTCTAGCATTCTCCGGAACCACCGCGGATGTCCGAAGATGGAGGGGAGAGTGCAGAGCACCAGGTAGAGGACCACCGCCAGGACACAAAGCACCAGCACTCCCCGGAGGGAGTGCTTTCGGAGGGCTTGCCAGCGAGGGGGGGAAGACATGAAAAAAGGAGGAAGGAGGAAGGAGGAAGGAGGAAGTTAGGCCAGGGTTTCGGAGCGAAACCCCGCGCCGGAATCTACCGGCGCGTGCGCCAAGCGCGCCCATAATTGGCGCGCTAGTACCGCCGGGAGGCGGAAGAAGCTAGGCGGGGGAGCGGGGGCGGCAGCCCCAGTCAAAAAAGGAGGAAGGAGGAAGGAGGAAGGAGGAAGTTAGGCCAGGGTTTCGGAGCGAAACCCCGCGCCGGAATCTACCGGCGCGTGCGCCAAGCGCGCCCATAATTGGCGCGC
>CAZMWS010000195.1:0-4139 GCA_964570085.1 uncultured Lentisphaeraceae bacterium
ACAAGGCCGAGGAAGGCAAGGTGAAGAAGACCGACGAGATGAGCGACGAGGAGTACGCCACCAAGAAGGCCGAGATGAAGGCGAAGAAGCAGGAGATGGCCGAGAAGCTGTCCACCTACGGTGATGTCTACGTGAACGACGCCTTCGGTACCGCCCACCGCGACCACGCCTCTACCGCTTCCATCGCGAAGTACATGAAGAAGAAGGGCTGCCCCAGCGTGGCCGGCTTCCTCCTGGAGAAGGAGATCAACTTCCTGGGCAACGCGGTTGAGAACGCCGTGCATCCCTTCGTGGCCATCATCGGCGGCGCCAAGGTCTCCGGCAAGCTGGAGGTCCTGCAGAACCTGATGAAGAAGGTCGACGCCATCCTCATTGGCGGCGGCATGGCCTACACCTTCCTGAAGGCCCAGGGCCATCAGGTTGGCAAGTCCCTGGTCGAGGAGGAGCTCATCGAGACCGCCAAGGCCACTCTGGCTGACGCCAAGGCCAACAACGTCGACTTCGTGCTGCCCGTGGACAACCTGGCCGCCGACAAGTTCGACAACGACGCCGCCATCACTGTGGTGGGCGACGACATCCCCGCCGATCTCATGGCTCTGGACATCGGTCCCAAGACCATCGAGAAGTACGCCGGCATCATCAAGAACGCCAAGACCATCGTCTGGAATGGCCCCATGGGCTGCTTCGAGATGAGCAACTTCGCCAAGGGCACCTTCGGTGTCTGCCAGGCGGTTGCCGAGGCCACCGAGAAGAATGGCGCCATCTCCGTCATCGGCGGCGGTGACTCTGTCAGCGCAGTGAACAAGAGCGGCCTGGCTCCCAAGATGAGCCACATCTCCACCGGCGGCGGTGCCTCCCTGGAGTATCTGGAAGGCAAGGTCCTTCCCGGCGTGGCCGCCCTGGACGACAAGGAGTAGTCACTTCTGTCGCAAATACGCCCTCCCCGACGCCGCGGAAGCAATTCTTCCCGGCGTTGGGGAGAGCCCCCTTTCCCTTTCAACAAATCCTACTATTTAAGGAGAAAATTCATCATGGATCGTAAGAAGGTCATCGCCGGAAACTGGAAGATGAACATGACCGCCAGCGAGGGCGCCCAGCTCATCGCTGATCTGAAGGCCGCCTGCGACGGCAAGTGCTGCTGCGAGAACGCCCCCGAAGTCATGGTCTTCCCTCCCTTCACCACCATCGCTGCCGTCCAGGAAGCTGCCAAGGGCACTCCCATCATCGTGGGCGCCCAGAATGTGCACTGGGCCGAGAAGGGCGCCTTCACCGGCGAGATTTCCGCCAAGATGCTGGTTGAGATGGGCGTGACCCACGTGATCATCGGCCACAGCGAGCGCCGCCAGTACTTCGGCGAGACCGACGAGACTGTGAATCAGCGCGTCAAGGCCGCTCTGAATGCGGGTCTGAAGGTCATCCTCTGCGTTGGCGAGACCCTCGAGGAGCGTGAGAAGGGCCTCACCGAGTCTGTCATCCAAAAGCAGGTCCTCTGGGATCTGGCCGACGTCACCATGGAGCAGCTCCACAACGTGATCCTGGCCTACGAGCCCGTCTGGGCCATCGGCACCGGCAAGACCGCCACCAACGAGCAGGCCCAGGAGGTTCATGCCTTCATCCGCGGACTGATCCAGAAGCACTTCTGCCCCGTCTGCGCCAGCAAGATGCGCATCCTCTACGGCGGCTCCATGAAGCCCGCCAACGCCGAGGGACTGCTCGCCCAGCCCGATATCGACGGTGGGCTCATCGGCGGCGCCGCCCTCAAGGCCGCTGACTTCATGGCCCTCATCAAGGCCGCCTTCTAAACTCGCCCCTCTCGGACGAGCATCCGGCGGCTCCCTGCCCTGCCCCACGACGCCTCACTCACTCCTTTGATGGCGAGGCGCTTCGGCAGGCGGGGAAGCCGCCACTTATCCCTTTCCTCTCCAACGAATTCCTCGGAGAGGCAGAATATTTCAGCTCCCCTCCCCGGGGAAATTTCGGGGAAAGACGGCAAGTCGAGGAACTTCCTCCTGAGAATATGGTCGTAGAATCCGGACATGGCAATCCCCCCAGCGACAGAGAGCTGGTGCGGCGCTTCCAGGATTCTCGAGACCAGGAGGCCTTCGATGAATTGGTGCGCAGGCACTCCTCCCACGCCTACCAAATTGCGTATAGCTTCCTGAATAACCGGGAAGACGCAGAGGAGGTGGTCCAGGATGCATTCGTGCGGATCTTCCGGCATTTGGCGCGCTTCCGTGGCGACGCGGAGTTCACGACGTGGATGTACCGCATTGTCACGAATCTCTGCAACAACAAATACCGTTGGAACAAGGTCCGCGGCGCCGGAAAGAATCTGAGCGTGGATGCGCCCGTCCAGATGCACAATGGCTCTGGAGACGGTCCGCCCCGCATGGAACTCCCCGACAATAGCATGCGTCCCGATCGGGAGGTGGCTTTCGTGGAATTGCGGGATCGTGTGGAGAAGGCCATGGCAACCCTGCCCGAGGTCTATCGGCAGGCGGTGCTGTTGCGCAATGTGAAGCAGCTGGACTACGATCAGATCGCCGCTCTGCTGAATTGCGCCGTAGGCACCGTGAAGTCCCGTATCAACCGGGGACGGGAACTCCTCCGCAAGGCATTGGGCCTCAAGGAAGAGGATCGATAGAACCGCCCTGCCTCCCCCCGTCTCTCTCTCGCGCACACGCCTCTTGTTGACCCGTTCTCCATTGTTTCGGGAAAAGAACGGGCATTGTTGTCTCTAATTTTCCATCTCCATGGCAAACACTATCGCACAGGACAAGAAAGAATCCGCCCAGGAGGACGCCTCCTCCCGGGAGGAACAGCTTTTGGACCAGTTGCTGGATCAGTATATGGCGCCTCCGGAGGATCTCTCCCAGCGCATTCTGGCGCGCTGCCACGATGCCGCCGAAGAGGACGCCTTCCTCCGAGAAGAGGAGGCAACCATCATGGCGCGCCGTCCGCGCCGCTTTGGCTTCTGGCGTGTGGCCTCCCTGGCCGCCTGCCTCTGCCTGGGATGCTATCTCGGCGTAGTCTGGGCGAGTAATCGCGCACAGGACTCCGCCTCCCCTGCCCTCCAGCTGGCGAAGGCACTCACGGTGGCTCCCGTGGCCCTCGAGACGCCCTTCGCTGCCAAAACGCCCGCAGTCGCTTCTGTTGCCACCGCGGATGACACCGTAGCCATGAATGCGGCGCCCGCGCTTATGAATGCGGCGCCCCGTCCGGTGCAGTCCGCGGAGGCGGTTGTTCCTGTGGGCGAGTTGGCCACTGCGGATCCCCGGGGATTCTCTTTCCGGGACGAGCAGTCGTTGCGCAAGCAGGCCGCCTTCCGCGCGCCCTCGCAGGATGTGCGGACGGTCTCGACCCAGGGTGGCGAGACGGTAAATGCCTCTCGTCGCAAGCGGTTGGCTCCCATGGAGAGCGAGGTCACGCAGGTCTGGGTCGCTCCCGAGATGCTCTCTCAGGAGAAGCTCCAGGCATTCTTGGAAAAGCACCCCGCCACCACTGCGGGCAGCGCCACTCCCGATGAAAATGGCGTGCTGACCTTTACGATTCTTGCCATGGACACCGAGATCCAACAGCTGGTGGATACCCTCTTCACTCAGCTCCACTGGAAGCTCCTTTCCCCTAACTCCCCCCAGCCCGGCGAATTCCTGAATACCCCCATCGCCGGAGAACCCGTGAAATATACCATTAAGCTGGTAAGAGGGAACTAGGTAGGAAGGAGAAGGTAGTAGGGAGTAGGTTTGGTCGCTCCGCGGGAATTCCGCCGCTGGGGCGGCGGTACGGTACTGGTCTCTTGGCCGCACTGCGGCGCGTGCTAGCTCTTGCCAGGGAGAAGAGAGGAGGTAGTAGGGAGTAGGTTTGGCCGCTCCGCGGGAATTCCGCCGCTGGGGCGGCGGTACGATTGCCGCCATAAAAAGCGGAATAATTTTAGTAGGGGTACGGGGGCGGCAGCCTCCCGTCCTTTGGATGCCCTGCCTATACAGAAGACGTATTTAGGCTAGTATCTTGCAGAAATAGAATAGGAAAGCGGCGAAGCAACTTCGCCGCTTTTTGCGTATTGAGTAGGTTGGTAACTAGCGCGCCAATATGGGCGCGCTTGGTGCGCGTGTCGGTAAATTTGCAGGAAGATCTCCAAA
>CAZMWS010000196.1:0-4129 GCA_964570085.1 uncultured Lentisphaeraceae bacterium
CGCCGCTAAAAGCGGCGGTACCAGTACCGCCGCCCCAGCGGCGGAAGAGCGCCTGCGGCACCTTACAAACTAATCACTAGCCACTAATTGCTAAGTACTTACGGCACATTCTTTGTGCCGTAGCGGGGGCACGGGAGGCGCAAGCCCCGACCTCCTTTGGTTGGGGTTCGGCTAGGGAAGTGCAGTTATTCGGGGTATGTCGATTCTGGCATCAAAAGCTGTGCCAGTACCGCCGCACCAATGGCCAAAAGTCGGTGGAAAAAAGAGACCGCCTGCGGCGCAGTGGGGTTCCGTGTCTCTGGGTAATTTAGCGGAATCTTGAATGCCTGTTGTGATATTTTTCGCTGTATAATCCTTTCTGCCGAAAGGGGTGATGCGGGGCCACTGCAGAGTGGCCAAAACTACCCCCTACTCCCTTCTATCTATTTTTGCATTTTGCGGCGCAATCCGGCGCCGCTTTTACGCAATCGCCGGGTTTTTCCCGGCGATGGGTTCCGGTTACGGAACCCTGGCCAAACTTCCTCCTTCCTCCTTTCTCCTTCCTCCTTTTTCAGCATTTTGCGGCAGAGCTAGCCGCAAAATGCAAAAAAGGGAGAGCGGAAAGCCGCTCTCCCTTTTTTGTTTTGTATTCTAGTGTTTTGTGCTAGAGCAGTTCGGCGATCTGGACCGCATTGAGTGCGGCGCCCTTCAGGAGCTGGTCTCCGCAGAGGAAGAATGCCAGGCTATTGGGGGCGGAGAGATCGTAGCGGAGGCGTCCGGCGAGGACATCGTATTGCTCGTTGGACTCGCAGGGCATGGGGAAGTGGTTGTTAGCGGGGTCGTCGACGACGGTGAGTCCGGGTGCCTTCTTCCAGGCGGCCATGGCCTGTTCGGGAGTCACCTTGTCGGCGAATTCCACCAGGACGGACTCGGCGTGGCTGCGCAGCACGGGCACGCGGACGCAGGTGGGGCAGACGCCGATCTTGTCGTCGTGGAGGATCTTCCGGGTTTCGTTGACCATCTTCATCTCCTCGGTGTTGTAGCCATTTTCGCCGATGTCGGTGTTATGGCTGAAGACATTGAAGGCGTAGGGCCACTTGAAGACCTTCGGCTCCGCCTTGCCGCCGGAGAGCACCGTGCGGGTCTGCTCCAGCAGCTCGTTCATGCCCTTTGCACCGGCGCCGGAGGCGCTCTGGTAGGTGGACACCACGATGCGCTTCACGGGGGAGACATCGTAGAGGGGCTTCACGGCCACCAGCATGATGATGGTGGTGCAGTTGGGGTTGGCGATGATGCCCTTGTTCCACTTCACATCCTCGGGATTGACCTCGGGGACCACCAGGGGGACCTGGGGATCCATGCGGAAGCAGCTGGAGTTGTCGACCACCACGGCGCCGGCCTGGACTGCGTGGGGAGCGAAGTCCCGGGAGACGGAGGCGCCTGCAGAGAAGAGGGCCACATCCACGCCCTGGAAGGACTGGGGAGTCAGCTCCTGGATGGTGTATTCCTTTCCCTTGAAGAGGGCGGTTTTGCCGGCGGAGCGCGCGCTGGCCAGCAGCTTGAGCTCCTTCACGGGGAAGTTCCGCTTCTCGAGGGTCTTGATCATTTCCACGCCGACGGCGCCGGTTGCGCCGACGACGGCCACATTCATGGGACGGGTTGCCATGGGGGGGATTCCTCTGTTCTCTGGGGATTCTTGGGAGGGGCCGCGGGCCGGGGGGATGGTTTCCTCCCTCTTTCGCGGTCCCGGGATCGGGATGCTTGGGAACGATAAAAAACGGTTCGGAGGACGGTTCGACTATGCCTTCAGACCATCGGCCATGAGCTTTGTCACCTGCTTCGCGAATGCCAGCGGGTCTTCCACGGGCTGGTTCTCCATGAGGCGCGCGGCATCGAAGAGGAGCTTCGCGCCCTCTTCCAGACGGGGATCCTTCTCGTCCTTGGCGAGGAGCTCGCGGAGGGCAGCCACCAGGGGATGGTCGGCATTGATCTCCAGGATCTGCTTGGTGTCGGGCACCTCCTGCTTGAGGGCCTTCATCATGCGCTGCATCTGGGGGCTCAGTGCCCACTCGGGATCCACCAGGCAGCAGGCGCTGTCGGTGAGGCGGCGGGAGAGACGGACCTCCTCCACTTTGTCCTTCAACAGCTCCTTCAGGCGCGCCAGCAAGGGCGCGTTGGCCTCCTGGGCCGCCTTCTCCTCGGCCTCGTGGGCCTTCTTTTCCTCGGCGCTCTCCAGGTCGACCTCGCCCTTGGAGATGTCGCGGAGGTGCTTGCCCTGGTAGTTGTCCAAGGAGGGGATCACGAATTCGTCGACGGTGTCGGTGAGCAGCAGGACCTCGTAGCCCTTCTTGCGGAAGGCCTCCAGGCGGGGGGAGTTCTTGGCGTTGGCGAGGGCCTCGGCGGTGAGGTAGTAGATCTCGGTCTGTCCCTCGGGCATGCGCTTCACGTAGTCGGCGAGGGTGGTGCGCTGCTTGTCGTCCAGTGCCGTGGAGTGGAAGAGGAGCAGATTCTGGATCTTCTCGGAGTTCTCGAAGTCCTCGCGGAGGCCCTCCTTGAGGATGGCGCCGAAGTTTTCGTAGAAGGTCTCGTAGCGCTCGGGCGCATTCTTCTGGAGATCGGCGAGGGTATCCAGGGTTTTCTTGATGATGTTCTTGCGGATGATGGTCAGCGCGCGGGCCTCCTGGAGCATCTCACGGGAGACATTCAAGGGGAGATCCGCGGAATCCACCACGCCGCGCAGGAAGCGCAGATACCGCGGCAGCAGCTGTTCGCAGGCATCGGTGATGAAGACGCGGTGGACATAGAGCTGGATGCCGTGGGGGGTGTTTTCCTGGACCAGCATGTCCCAGAGGGGCTTCTGGGGGATGTAGACCAGCGCCTTGAATTCGGCCTGTCCTTCCACGGACCAATGCAGGGTCTCGAAGGGCTCCTGGAAGTCGTGGGAGAGGTGCTTGTAGAATTCGTTGTATTCCTCGGGCTTCACCTCGGACTTGGAGCGCAGCCAGATGGCCTGCTGGGAGTTCAGGGTGTCCTCCTTCAGGACCGTCTTCGGGGGCACCGGCTTGCCATCGGCGTCCAGGACCTGCTTGCCATCGGCGTCCAGGACACTCTCCTGGTGTTCGCAGTCCATGACGATGGGGTGTTCCACGAAATCGGAGTATTTCTTCACGATCTTGCGGAGGCGCCACTCCTCCAGGAATTCGGTCTCGTCCTCCTTGAGATGCAGGATCACATCGGTGCCGCGGGTCTCCTTCTCTACGGCATCCAAGGTGTAGAAGCCATCGCCCTTGGAGACCCAGCGGGAGCCCTGGGACTTGTCTGCGCCGGCGTGGCGGGTGATCAGAGTCACCTCGTCGGCCACCATGAAGGCGGAGTAGAAGCCCACGCCGAATTGTCCGATGAGCTCGGGAGGAAGCTCCTCCTTGTTGCCCTTCAGATTTTCCAGGAAGTGCTTGGTGCCGGAGTTCGCCACGGTGCCGATGTTCTTCTCCACCTCGTCGGCACTCATGCCAATGCCGTTGTCGCGGATGGTCAGCGTCCGGGCATCCTTGTCCACGATCAGCTTGATCTTCCAGTCGGGATCATTCTCCAGCAAGGAGGCGTCCTTCAGGGATTCGAAGCGGCAGCGGTCGATGGCGTCGGAGGCATTGGAGATGATCTCCCGCAGGAAGATCTCCTTGTTGGAATAGAGGGAGTGGATCACCAGGTCGAGCATCTGCTTGACCTCGGTCTTGAATTCATGCTGATTGCTCATGTGTATTCTCTCGAGGATATCTGTGTATTTTTCGTGCCCGAATATCCCCGTCGCGCGCGCGACGGGGGAAAAAACGGGAAAGCAAAAAGGGGAGGAAACGAGTCCCCGGAGGAAGGGCTTCCGTCACCGGAGAGGCGACCCGGAAAATGCCCCGGATGCGTAAAGTCCACAGGACTCCCAAAACACGCCGGAGTTCCGGAAAACCGCATAAGATAATGCGCCGGAGAAAGACTCCCATTAAAAAGATGCAAGTACTTAGCAATTAGCGGCTAGTGGTTAGCTATGCGGTCGCTGCGCGGCTCTTCCGCCGCTCGGGCGGCGGTACCGTTCCGCGGCATAAGGCCGCCTGGAGTTTGGCGAATTTTTGATCTTTGAAAACTGGATCTAGAAGAAAGA
>CAZMWS010000197.1:0-4128 GCA_964570085.1 uncultured Lentisphaeraceae bacterium
CGCCGTTAGGCGGAAGAGCGCCGCAGGCACCTTGTAAACCTACTCCCTACTCCCTTTCTACCTCCTATCTGCGGGCGATTGCGCCCGTATTCGCCCCCTCCAGGGCGGAAGCGCGCCTGCGGAGAAATGCATCGCCTGCAGCTCCCCCATTTTCTCTCCACCCCTTTTTCGCGCACAAAAAAAGAGGCAGATCGATTTCTCGATCTGCCTCTTGAAGGATTGGCGCCGATGACAGGGCTCGAACCTGTAACCTAGTGGTTAACAGCCACCCACTCTGCCATTGAGCTACATCGGCGTCAAAGGTTATGACGAGGGCTTAAGATAACTAGGTTTTCGGGAACTTCAAGCACTCTGCCGCAAAAAAGAGAAAAATTCCCGCGCGCTCGATTGGGGGTGTTCTGGGGGAAAGCCCGTCCATAAAATCAAAAATAGGCAAATATTCATTTGACAAATTGTTTTTCGCCTATAGATTAGCCGGTGTGCATTCCCTCCCGGGTGCCTGCCGGCGCGTGTCGTCATTGGGGCTTCTGGGGAGGGCGATCCATCCCGTGTGAAGTGAAGGAGTGAAAGACATGAAAGCCCTGACGGACAAGCAAAAGCAGATTGTGGACTTCATCGAGAGCTATGGCCAGGAGAATGGCATGGCCCCCACCATCAACGAGATCAGCGACCACTTCCAGGTGACCGCCGCCACCGCCTTCGCCCACGTGAAGGCGCTCCAGAAGAAGGGCATGATCACCCGGACCTCCAAGGCGCGCAGCATCGCTCTCCCCGGCGGAAACAAATTCCACCACTTCTCCATGAGCCTCTCCATCCCCGTGCTGGGACGCATCTCCGCCGGAATTCCCGGCGAGGTGGAGGAGCACGTGGAACGATACATCACCCTCGATCCCTCCTTCATCTCCACAAAATACGTGGCGGGACGGGAGCTCTTCGCCGTGAAGGTCCAGGGCGAGAGCATGCGCGACGCCGGAATCCTGGATGGCGATCTCCTCATCGCCCAGAAGTCCGACAAGGTGGAGATCGGCGATGTGGTCATCGCATGCCTGGATGACGCTGTCACCGTGAAATACATCTATCTCACCGACGGCAAATGGGAGCTTCGCCCCGCCAACCCCGAATTCCACTCCCGTTTTGTGGAATTGGATCAGCTGCAGGTCCAGGGGACCGTGGTGGGACTGGTCCGACAGTTCTAAAATGACCGCACAGATGCCAGAACAAATGCCATCACAGGACGGAGAATCCTCTCCGCGGGCGGGCGTCGTCGACCGTCTGTCAGGCGTCCTCTTCTGGGGCTTCGTGGTACTGGGACTCCTGGCGTTGCCGGCGTGGTCCTTCTGGGCAGGGAAGGGCGGCAATGGCGTGGTCGGGTCCCCTGGTGCGGTCCTATGGTGTGCCTGGTCGGGGGAGGGCGGTGCGCCCGCATTGGCGCTGACGGGCTGTCCCGGCACCGGCTCCGATCTGGAGGCACTGGTGTTTTTTCCTGGCGAGGGTCGCTCCGGCGCCTATCTCCGGGAGGGCCTCCGGCAATCCGGCATTGCGGATCTCGGCGAGTGCTTCCTGCCGCCGGGCGCGCCGTTCACCCGGAGCACGGAACAACTGTGCCGCGAGATGACTGTCCGGCGGCTCTCTCTGGCAGTGCCCCTCCGGGGAAAGACCGCCGGCGAGGAGCTGTCGAAGACTCTGGGCACGAAGGGCACCGCCCTGGGACGACTGTCTCCCGCAAAGCTCGAATCCGGCGAGGTCCTCTGGGAGGACTCCTCTTGGGGCGGTGGCGTCCTCCGGATCTGGCGAAAGGGCGCTTCCTGGCGTGGAGAGTGGTTTCCCGCGGGGGCAAACGAACCCTTCGTTACCTTCTATTATGGGGAGACCGGCGAGACCACGGTGCAAGATGCCGCGGGGCGCACCCTGCTGACTCTCCCCCAGCGCGCGCCCGGCGGATTCGTCCCGATTCCCATGGACTCCGTGGGGCCCCCCGCGGAGTCCTCCGGCGATCCTGGGTGAATTATCCCGTGGAAGGGGGTGTCTTCCTCCGTGGGTTTCACGGGGGCGGGATATATTGACGGATCGTCTTTTCTCCCCACGAAATCCGTTTTTTGGCGCAGTTTTTTTGTGTCTTTCCGGCGTGGGGAAAATAAACCGTCTGTTCTGGCGTTTTGGAGAAACAATGGGCTCTTATGTGGAACTCCCCCTCGGAATTGCTCTGATCCCCTGCGATAGCCTCATCGAGGACCGTCTCACCGGGAAGAAGAGCCTCATTGGCATCATCGGCGCCATCCGATGCGCACAGTTTCCCTGCGTCCATCCCTCCCTCACCATCCTGGTCTCCCTGACGAGCGGACATGGCGACTACCCCTGCACCCTGGAATTGGTCAGCGAAAGCCGCAATGAGACGGTCTTTGTGGGCAAGGGCGACTTGAAGTTCAAGAATCCGAATCAGGTGGTGGACTTGGTTTTCTTCCTGCGGAGGATCCGCTTCGAATACCCCGATGTCTACTGGCTCAAGTTCATGGTGGGCGACATGCCCATCATGACGCGCCCCATCAGCGTCGGCACCCTGGAACCCCCGCAGAAGGTGGATGGTCAGAACCCGCCTCCGCCGCCGGCACAGCCCTAGTACCTACGAAACCCCCTTGACGCCCCGCGAACACCTCTCTCCGGTCCGCACCCAAAATACCCCCATGCCTCTCTTCCGATATAAAGTCAGCGACGCCACCGGTAAGGTCAGCGAGCTCCTCATTGAGGGCGATACCCAGGCCGATGCCGCGCGGCGTCTCCAGCGACGCGGCGTTGTGCCCCTGACATTCCGGGGGGGGGGCGCTGCAGCCCAGCCCCGCCGCGGCGTCTTCCACAAGGGCGTGGATGTGGTGGACTTCACCGACCGGCTGGTCCCCCTCCTGGAGGCAAATATCCCCCTGGAACGCTCTCTGGCAATCCTGGGTGACGAGCCCGGAAATCCCCAGCTCCAGCAGCTGGTGGGAGATCTTCGACGGGGACTCCATGAGGGACGGAAGTTCTCCGATCTGGTCCGTGATCAGGGGAGCCTCTTTCCGCCTGTCTACTCTGGCGTCGTGGAGGCCGGCGAGGAGGCCGGCGCACTGCCACAGGTCATGGGACAGCTCCGGAGTTTCCTGACCTCCAGTGCAGAACTGAAGAGCTTCATCATCTCTAGCTCCATCTACCCCGCATTCATCGCAGTTGCCGGCGTGGTCATGATGGGCTTCGTCCTGGGCGTCATCGTCCCAAAATTCGCCGCCTCTCTGGCGGGCGCCGGCATCCAGAGTCAGTCCACGGAACTGCTCATGGGGGTCTCCCAGGGCGTGCGGGACTACTGGTGGCTCGTTATCCCCGTTCTATTGCTCTTCGCTTTCCTGGTGCGGCAGATCCGGCGTCCCGATGGCGCATTGCGCATCTGGTGGGACTCCCTGGTGGTGCGCCTGCCCGTCTTCGGAAAGCTCTGTCTCTATAGCAATCTCTCTCGCTTCGCCCGCACCATGGCGATCCTGATGCGCAGCGGAGTGCCCCTGCTCAATACCGTTGCCATCGCCAGTCGCGTGATCCAGAATACCACCATCCGGCGCTCGCTGGACCAGGTGGGCGGCGAATTGCGGCAGGGTCAGAAGATCTCCGGCGCCTTGTCCAAGAGCCGATACATCCCCTCCTTGGTGCTCCGCATGGTTGCGGTGGGCGAGGAGACCGGCAATGTGGAGGAGATGCTGGACCGCGTGGCGGATCGCTACGAAAATGGCCTGAAGAAGGCCATCAAGAGCCTCCTTTCCCTCTTCGAGCCTCTCATCATCGTCATCCTGGGACTCTGCATCGGCCTGGTGGTCTTCCTCATGTTCGCTGCCATCATGGATATGCAGAATGCCGTCTAAAAATCGACCCTTTCTTGTCATTGGAATCCCCAAACCCTCTCTAGGAGAATCAACAAAAATGGAACGGAAGAATCTTTCCCGTTGCAATCGCCTGCGCCGCCAGCACTTCACCCTGATCGAGATCATGATCGTCGTGGTCATCATCGGAAGCCTCGCTGCCCTGGTGGGACCCCGTATCTCCAAGTCCCTCGACAAGTCCCGCGTGAATACCACCAAGGCGCAGCTGGTGAACCTCAAGAGCGCCGTCTAG
>CAZMWS010000198.1:0-4124 GCA_964570085.1 uncultured Lentisphaeraceae bacterium
TGGCGGCCGTGCTGGGCGGCGGCTTTTCGGGACTGTCGGCGGCGTTGCGGCTCTCGTTGCGGGGGATCCCGGTGCGCTTGTGGGAGCGCCATGGTCGCCTGGGGGGGATGAATTCCTGGTATGAGCGGGGAGGCCTGGTGCTCGACACGGGCCTCCATGCACTCACCAATTTCGTGGGCCCCCAGGAGCGCTCGGCGCCCATGAACCGCGTGCTCCGGCAGTTGCGCATTCGCCGCGAGGAGCTGGAGCTCCTTCCTGCACAGCAGGCCGCCATCCGCTTTCCGGGACACGAGCTCATTCTGCGAAACGACTTCACGGATCTCGCGCGGCAGATCCGCGAGCAGTTCCCCCGGGATGCGGCGGGCTTCGAGGCGTTGTCGCAGGAGGTGCTCCGTCGGGGATACGCCCCCGAGGAAGAGGACGGCCTCACCGCCAACGGCCTCCTGGAACGGCATTTGTCCTCTCCCGAACTCCGGGAGATGCTCCGCTTTCCCGTCATGTTCTACGGGAATCCCTCTCCTGATGACATGCCCGCCGGCGCCTACGCCACCATGTTCCGGAGCGTGCTCATGGAGGGTCTCTGCCGTCCCCGGGGAGGAATCCATCCTCTCCTGGATCTCCTGGAACGGCATCTCAAGGACCAGGGCGCCGAGCTTCGGCTAGGGCAGGGCGTCCGGCAGCTCCTCTTGGATGACCAGGGCGCCCTCCGGGCACTGGTCACCGACCGCGGCGAGGAGATCCCCTGCACTCGCGCAATCTCCACTCTGGGGGCACGCGAGACCGCCGCACTGCTCCCGCCCGGCGCCCATACCACTCTCACCCAGGCACCCGAGGGCGAGATGTGCTTCCTGGAGGCAATCTTCCAATTGCCCTGCATGCCTGCGAAGCTGGGATTCCCCCACGCGGTGCTCTTTCTGAATGGTGGGGAGCGCTTCCGCTATGCGCCACCGGCGGCGCTGGATGCCCTTCCGGAGTCCATGCTGGTCTGTGCGCCGGGGAACTACGGTGAGGAGGGCCCCGAGGCCCGTCTTTTGCGGCTCTCCGCCATCACGCCCTGCCGCATTTGGGAGGAGCTCCCGCCGTCGGAATACTCCCGCCAGAAGGCGTGCATGGTATCGCGGCTCCGCGAGGCATTGCGCCGGGAATATCCCGCTTTGGCGGATGCGCTGGCGCCCCTGGATGCTTTCACGCCGAAGACCATCCGACGCTTTACGGGACACGCCAACGGCGCCATCTATGGCTCCCCCAGAAAATTCCCCCTGGGCGCCACCGGCATCCCCGGACTCCTTTTGGCGGGCACCGACCAGGGGCTCCTGGGAATCCTGGGCTCCATGCTCTCCGGAATTCTTATGGCGAATGCCCTGCCGGAGTAGCCAATCCCTTTTTCTAACGACTCGAAGATATCATGGCTGAAAATCCCGTGAAGAACAGCAGTCCCGCCGGCGAGCTCACTCCCGGCATGCGGCAATACATGGAGGCGAAGCGCTCCCTGCCGAAGGATACCCTCCTGATGTTCCGCATGGGCGACTTCTACGAAATGTTCTTCGATGACGCGAAGATCGCCTCGGGCCTCATGAATGTGGTGCTCACCAGCCGCGCCGGCGCGCCGCTCTGCGGCATTCCCTACAAGGCGGTTCGGCTCTATGTGCCGAAGCTGCTGGCGGCGGGCTACAAGGTGGCGCTGGCCGACCAGATGGAGGACGCGAAGCAGGCGAAGGGGCTGGTGAAGCGCGATATCACCGAGGTCATTACTCCCGGCACCGTCATGGAGGACACCCTCCTGGATGATCGCCGTAGCAACTATCTGGCCGCCGTCCTGCCTGCAAAGGGCCGATGGGGCCTGGCCACCCTGGAACTCACCACCGGCGATTTCCGGATCGCGGAGGTCTCCGCGGATTCCCTGGAGGGCGAGCTCACCCGGTTGCGTCCCGCGGAGGTCCTGGCGCCCGCCAGCCTCCTGGAGAATTGGCGTCTGGAGGGCTTTCCCCAGGAGGTCCCGCAGAATATGAACTGGACTAGCCTGGAGGATTGGCACTACGACATCCCCATGGCGCAGGATCTCCTCCTCCGGCACTTCCAGGTCGCATCCCTCGATGGCTTCGGTTGCCGCGGATATACCCTCGCCATCGGCGCGGCCGGCGCAATCCTCAATTACGCGTCCACAAGCCTCCGAAAGGATGCCTCAAATATCACCCGCATCTCGACTTATCAGCCCGAGGACTGCCTGATTCTCGACCGAATCTCCCAGCGGAATCTGGAGCTGGTGGAGCCACTCTTCAATGGCGAGAAAAACAACACGCTGCTCTCCGTCATGGACGAGACGGTCACCCCCATGGGCGCACGGCTCCTCCGGGAATGGATGCTCCGACCTCTCAAGGACAAGGCGCCCATCCTCCAGCGGCAGGACGCCGTGGAGGACCTCTTCCGGGATCCCGCACTGTTGTCGCGTCTCCGGGAGCGCCTCTCCGCCATCAAGGACCTGGAGCGAACGGTCACTCGTCTGGCAGTGGGCTCCAGCGCCAGCGCACGGGATCTGATTGCGCTGCGCAATGGTCTGGAGACCCTCCCGGACTTGAAGGCGCTCCTGGGCGGCACTCACGCAGAGCTCCTGCAGCAATTGGGCGCCGAGCTGGAGGAGCTCCCCGAGCTCTCGGGGCTCATCCGCAGCGCCATTGTGGAGGAGCCCCCCGCATTGGTCCACGACGGCGGGATGTTCCGTGAGGGCTACAATCAGGAGTTGGATATCCTCCGCAGGGCGTCCTCCGAGGGAAAGGACTGGATTGCTCAGTATCAGCTCCAGGAGCAGCAGCGCACCGGCATCAAGACCCTGAAGGTCCGCTTCAACAAGGTCTTCGGCTACTACATCGAGATCTCCAAGAGCTTCCTGGACCAGGTGCCACAGGAATACATCCGCAAGCAGACCATCGTCAACGGCGAGCGATACATCACTCCCGAGCTCAAGGAGATCGAGGACAAGGTGCTGGGCTCCGACGAGAAGTCCCGCGCTCTGGAATACGAGCTCTTCCAGCAGCTGCGCCAGCAGGTCTGCCAGCATCTCCCCGGCATCCAGAAGAGCGCCCGCGCGATCTCCCAGGCGGATTGCCTGGAGAGCCTGGCACAAATCGCCCTCCAGTATCACTACACGCGACCCGAAATCTCCGAGGAGCCCATCCTCGAGATCCGCGAGGGACGCCACCCCGTGCTGGATGCCCGCATGACCGACACGCTCTTCGTGCCAAACGACTGCTCCCTGGATACCGCCAGCAACCAGATCGCCCTCATCACCGGACCCAATATGGCCGGTAAGTCCACCTACATCCGGCAGGTGGCGCTCCTGGTCCTCATGGCGCAGATGGGATCCTTCATCCCCGCACAGCAGGCCACCGTGGGACTGGCTGATCGGATCTTCACCCGCGTGGGCGCAGCCGACGATCTCTCCCGCGGACAATCCACTTTCATGGTGGAGATGGTGGAGACCGCGAACATTCTCAATCACGCGACCCCCAGGAGTCTCATCATCCTGGACGAGATCGGCCGCGGAACCTCCACCTTCGACGGACTCTCCCTGGCCTGGGCAATCGCGGAGTTTCTCCACGATACGCCCTCCGCAAAGGCACGAACGCTCTTCGCCACACACTACCACGAGCTCACCGACTTGGCCATCACCAAGAAGGGCATCAAGAACTACAACGTGGTGGTCCGCGAACAGGGCGAACAAATCCTCTTCCTCCGCAAAATCCTTCCGGGCGTTGCCGACAAGAGCTACGGAATCCATGTGGCACGACTCGCCGGCATCCCCAAGAAAATCCTCGCCCGCGCACAGCAGGTCCTGGAAAACCTGGAATCCAACGAGTTCGACGAAAACGACAAGCAACGCCCGAAGCTCGCCGAGACCAAACGCCGCGGACGACGCTCCCCCGCCGATAACCCAAATCAGCTTTCATTGGGCTTTTAAGAAGCCCAGCTTCGGGCTCGCAGGCGCGCCCGAAGCCGGTAGGGAGCAGGGAGAAGGTAGTAGGGAGTAGGTTTACAAGGTGCCGCAGGCGCTCTTCCGCATACGGCGCTAGAAAGCGTCGTAAGGACTTAGCAATTAGTGGTTAGTGGCTAGTTATAAGGTCGCTGCG
>CAZMWS010000199.1:0-4105 GCA_964570085.1 uncultured Lentisphaeraceae bacterium
TCCGTCCTTTGGAGATCTTCCTGCAAAAAACGCGCTTGGAAAAAACGCTCCGGTGCTAGGTACGCGCCGCACAGCGGCCCAGAAACGGGTACTATTGGGGTATTTCCCCATTTGCGCGCCAATCTGGGCGCGCTTTATGCAAGCCCACTGCAGAGTGACCACACTTTCTCCTTCCTCCTTTCTACAGGGTTGCCGGTCACGTCCGTGACCGGCAACCCTGTTATATTAGCCCGTCGCGCCTTTTGAGGGGGGCCGCAAGGGGTCCCTTTCGAGTGCGCGGTTTTGTGTTGTCCTTATCCCCCATTCCCCGCGAGAAAAGAGCGTGTTCTTTTGTCGGGGGCACGGAGACCTGCCTTCATGTTCAGCGACCGAGACTACTATCGCAATAGCGGCAATCCCCTGGATCCCCGGAATCCCAATGGTTTTTCCGGCGTGACCCTGGTCATTCTGGCGAATGTCCTCTTCTTCCTGTTGCAGTGCATCGGGAATGGCTTCCTGGAGGGCCTTCTGGCATTGGATGCTCAGCATCCCCTCCAGGTGTGGCGGCTGGTGGGCTACCAGTTCCTCCACGGCAGCTTCACTCACATCCTCCTGAACATGTATGGCGTGTGGCTCTTCGGACGCTGGGTGGAGCTGGCGCTGGGTAAGATGCGTTTTTTGTCCCTGTATCTCTTCTCGGGCATCCTGGGCGGAATCTTCTTCCTTTTGGCGAATGCGGGGACCAGTGCGGGGTGCGTGGGCGCCTCCGGCGCGGAATTCGGCGTCATGGTGGCGGCGGCCATCGCCTTCCCGAAGATGCAGTTCTTCTTGCTCTTCCCGCCGCTGCCCGTGCGGCTGTGGGTGTTGGCGCTGGTCTACTGCGCCATCGAGATCTGCTCCCTGGGCGGTCCCCTGGATGGCGTGGCGCATATGGCGCATCTGGGCGGCGCCCTGGGTGGACTGCTCTACATGCAGCGGCTGCTGGTCCACTCCCGCCGGAATACCACTCGTGGCCGCGGCGCAAATCCCTTTGCTGGCGGACGCCCCCCCAGGAGGCCCTCCACTCCTCCCCCAGAACAGGATTTCGGCGACGTCACCTATGACCAGACGGAGCTTGATCGCATTCTGGACAAGGTCTCCCGACAGGGCTTCGGCCAGCTGACTCCTCGGGAGCAGGCGGTCCTGCGAAAGGCCTCTCAGGAGCTGAAGAAACGCCAATGACCTCCGACGAACACTCCATGTCTATTTTTGCGCCCCTGGACGAACTCCTGGAGCGCTATCCCGCACTCGCCGTCTGCGAGGACGCCATCCGACACGCCATCCGCGTGGCAGGCGATGCCTTCCAACAGGGCGGACGACTCTACATCTGCGGCAATGGCGGCTCCTGCGCCGACGCCGAGCATATCTCCGGCGAATTCCTGAAGGGCTTCTGCAAGCGCCGCCCGGTCTCCTCCGAGCTCGCGCTGGAGCTCCGCCACAACGCGGAAAATGCGGAGGAGGGCGAGTTGCTCTCCGGAAAGCTCCAGCGGGGACTGCCCTGCATTCCCCTGACGAGCCTGGCTTCCGCGCTCTCCGCCACCCGGAATGACCTGGATGGACAGCTGGATTACGCGCAGGCGCTGCTGGCGCTGGGGCGTCCCGGCGATGTGCTTCTGGGGATCTCCACCAGCGGCAACTCCCGGAATGTCCATTTGGCGGTGGTGGTGGCCCGTTCCCTGGGCATGAAGGTGCTGGGGCTTACGGGCGAGGATGGCGGTCGCTTGGGGCGCGAGGCCGATGTGGCCATCCGCGTTCCCGCACGCGAGACCTACCAGGTCCAGGAATTCCACCTGCCGGTCTACCACACGCTCTGCCGCTGCGTGGAAAACCGCTTCTTCACTGAATAAACATCCACGAAGGACCCTCCCCATGAGCAGTCGCCTTCCTAGCCTCCTTCTCACACTGGCATTCCTTCTCTGCGCCGCACCACGCTTCGCCGCACAGCAGACCGCCGCCACTGGTACCGCCGCCGCCGAAAAGGCGACGCTGCAGATCCAGGCGGACGAGTTGAGCTACGGCGTGGACAGCGCGGTGGCGCAGGCCTCCGGTAATGTGGTCGTGGACTACGGGAAGATCCGCATGACCTGCCAGCAGGCCTCTGTCAACCAGCAGACCAAGGACTTCTCTGCCAGCGGCGATGTGGTGATTTCCATGGAGGGACAGGGCAGCTGGCAGGCGCCCTCGCTCCACGGAAATCTGGATGACGCCACCGTCGCTTTCGGGCCTTTCCGCATGGACACCGAGGTCTGGCATCTGGGCGGCGATTCCGGCGAAAGCCTGGGCGTCGACGACGGACAGATCATTAAGAATGGCTGGATGAGCACCTGCGACTGCGAACACCCGCACTACCGCATCCAGGCATCCGAAATCCGCTATAACCGCGCCGACAACACCGTCGTCGCAAAGCACGCCACTCTCCGAGTGGGCGACCTCCCGATCTTCTATCTGCCTTTGCTCTTCGGTACCGCCGACGACATGGCGGGAATGGTCTTCCGTCCCGGATCCTCCGGCAACCGCGGCGCATATCTCCGTCTGGGACGCCTTTGGAAGCACGCTGACAAGGGCAGCAGCCAGGTCTATGTGGATGGCATGACCAAGCGCGGCGTGGGCGTGGGACAGGAGACCGACTACCGTTCCGACACCCGCGATGTCCAAACCACCCTCTATGCCCTCCATGATCAGGACCCCGCCGAGACCCGCCCCGGATACGATCGGCGCTTCCGCTCCCAGGACGACCGCTTCCGCCTGAAGCTCTATCTGCGCGAGGAGCTCGCCGAAAATTGGTCCCTCCGCCTCAATGTGGATTATCTCTCCGATATCTCCATGCTGGACGACTGGTTCCGCCACGACTGGCGGCACTGGGGGCAGCCCCGCTCCTTCGCCACCCTCTCCTACGACAACGGCTGGCTCCACTCCGCCATCACTGCGCGGCCCCGCCTGAACCAGTTCTACACCGTGGGCGAGCAGCTCCCCGAGTGGTCTTTGGATATCCCCCGGAATACCCTGCTGGATCTGGGCGTGCCGCTGGTCTACTCCTCTCACTCCAGCGCCGGCTTCCACACCATGAAGTGGCGTGACAACGATGTGGATCGAAAGGTCCTCATTCCCGCCAGCGAATATGATCCCCGCCGACACGGCGATCCTGAGGACTACCGTAGCTTCCGCGCAGATACCCTCCATACCCTCCAGGCACCCCTGGAGTTCTTTGACGCCATCACCCTGACTCCCCGCGCCAGCGTCCGCGCCACCGCCTACTCCCGCACCAGCAAGCGCCGCGTCACCCAGAAGCAGCTCGCCGAATGGATCGAGGCCGATAACCCCGATGACCCCAGCAACTCCTGGCCCGTGGATGGCGGATACGACGATCGCGGCGGCAGCCGACTGCGCATCGCCACCGAGCTGGGCCTGGAGGGCCGCTCCGCCTTCACCAGCGATTGGATGGACGCCAAGTGCGATTGGCTGGAGATGGACGGCCTCCGCCATGTGGTGGAACCCTATTTCAACTACACCTACTCCGGCGCGCCCTCCGTGGACCGCGAGAAGCTCTACTTCTTCGACGAGGTCGACCGACTCCAGCGGCAGAATTTCCTGCGGCTGGGACTGGAACAGCGCTGGCTCACCCGCGACGACGGCGGGCACTCCCGCACGCTTCTCTCGCTGGAGAACTACCTGGATATCCACCACCGCGTGGGCGACGAGACCGGCCGCCATTGGGGCGATTTCGGCACCCGGCTGGTCCTCCAGCCCCGCTCCGATCTGCGACTCTGGGGCGTGCTCCTCCACGACGTGGGCGCCGGCGAGATTCAGCGTGGCGAGGTGGGCATTCGCTTCGGCGAGGAGGAGACCGGCTCCTTCAGCCTGAAATACACCTACCGGAACGACCACCTCTCTCGCTCCGTATATTCCATGGGCTCCTCGCTGGCGGATTTCACCGGCGAATCCAGCTATCTGAAGCGATACTTCCAGACCGCCGACACCATCTCCGCACAGGTCAATATCCCCCTGAACTCCATCACCAGCCTGGAGATCGGCGCGGAATACGACTTCGAGAAGAACAACCTGGAGGAACACCACTACTACATCACCC
>CAZMWS010000200.1:0-4093 GCA_964570085.1 uncultured Lentisphaeraceae bacterium
GGAGGAACATCACTACTACATCACCCGACAGCTCCACTGCTGGACGCTGGTGGGCGGCGTGGGATGGGATGACCACGAGTTCGAGGCCGTCATTCTCCTGCGGCTCGTGGCATTCCCCAACGTGAAGCTGAACCTGAATCTCTAGCGTACAAACCGCCCCGAGAAAATGTCCCTTTTTGGGGCGGGGACACTTGCAAACGCTTCGGAAACGGATACAGTACCCGCGTTGTCAGCCCGAGAGGGTCGTACAGCGACATTTTTATGCCCGGGTGGCGGAATTGGCAGACGCGTTAGGTTGAGGGCCTAATGGAGTAACATCCGTGCGGGTTCAAGTCCCGCTCCGAGCACCATTTCAGTCCCGGCTACCCTTGTGGTGGCCGGGATTTTTTGTTTTCGCGAAAGACCGACCGCCGCCGTGTCTGGCGGCTGGGACGCCTGCGGGATTGTGTGTGTTTTTGACGGGAGGCGAGAGGACTCTTCATGGGCTCCCCCATGGATACCATCTATGATGTGATTGTGGTGGGCGGCGGACACGCCGGCTGCGAGGCCGCATTGGCCTCCGCACGCCTGGGCGCACGGACTCTGCTCTTCACGCTGAACCAGGATCACCTGGCGCAGATGTCCTGCAATCCCTGCATCGGCGGCGTGGCAAAGGGGCAGCTGGTCCGGGAGATCGACGCCCTGGGCGGCGAGATGGGCCGCAATGCCGACGCCACCACCATACAGTTCCGGATGCTCAATCAGTCCATGGGCGCCGCGGCATACTCCCCGCGGGCACAATGCGACAAGGCGCTCTATCAGCGTCGAATGAAATTCGTGCTGGAGCTCCAGGAGAATCTGGATCTCCTCCAGGGAGAGGTGGTGGGACTCCTCCTGGACGGCGACCGGCAGGTCTGCGGGGTGCGCACCGCCTTCGGCGAAGAGTGGCGCGCGCGATGCGTGGTGCTCTCCACGGGCACCTTCCTGGGCGGGACTCTCCACTACGGTCTCTGCCAATCCACTGGCGGACGCGCCGGCGACGCCGCATCCCTGGCGCTCTCGCGCTTCCTGGGCGGGGAGTTGGGGCTGGAGATGGGCCGCCTGAAGACGGGCACCCCCGTGCGCGTGCTGGGGCGCACCCTGGATTTCCACTCCATGGAACCCCAGGAGGCCGATGCCTCCGGCGCATGCTTCTCCTTCGGTCCCGAGGACCGCGGACACGTCCCCTTCTTCGGGGAACTCCATCTGGAGCGCCGGCGGTGCTATCTGACGCACTCCACCGAGAAGACCCGCCAGTTGATCCTGGATAACCTCCAGCGCTCGGCGATGTACTCCGGCGCCATCCACGGCATCGGCACCCGGTATTGTCCCTCTTTTGAGGACAAGGTGGTCCGTTTCACCGACCACCCCTGCCACCATATTTTCGTGGAGCCCGAGGGCGATTCCACTGACGAATACTACCTCAATGGACTCTCTACCTCCATGCCCGTGGAGATCCAGTGGCAGATGGTCCGCTCGCTCCCTGGCTGCGAGAACGCCTTCATCTCCCGATATGCCTACGCCATCGAATACGACATGGTGATGCCCTCCCAGCTGGATACCTCCCTGGCGCTCCGGAGATACCCCAGCCTCTTCCTGGCAGGACAGATCAACGGCACTTCCGGATACGAGGAGGCCGCCGGACAGGGACTGCTGGCCGGCATCAACGCCGCACGCCGCGCGCTCCAGAAGGGCGAGCCACTCCGGCTACGGCGGGATCAGGCGTATCTGGGCGTCATGGTGGATGACCTGGTCACCAAGGAGATCGTGGAGCCCTATCGGCTCTTTACCTCCCGCGCAGAATACCGCCTGGCACTCCGACAGGATAACGCCGATCGGCGTCTGACCGCACTGGGATACGAGGCCGGCCTGGCGACTGATGCCGCTTACAATCGTGTGCGCTCCCTGGAGGCGGAATTGGTTCAGGCGAAGGAGGAGCTGACGCATATCCGCCTGGAGGGCAAGAGTGTGTCGGAACTCCTGGCGCGGCCGGATTTCCATTACGAGGAACACGCTGAATTGCCGAAGCTCCCGCCACGGGTGCTACAGCAGCTGACGGTGGATGCCCGCTACGCGGGATACCTCGCCCAGCAGGAAAACCAGGCGCGTGGAATGCGGGAACTGGAAAAGTGGTCCCTCCCACGGGACTTCAATTACGATATCCCCGGAATCTCTCCGGAGGCACGACAGAAGCTGAAGCGCCGGCAGCCCGAGAATCTGGGACAGGCCGCACGCATCGATGGCGTCACGCCCGCAGAAATCGGAATTCTGCAGGTCCATCTGCGGCGGAATGCCGGCGAGGCGCGTTCGCGACGATAAAAAAACACATTTGACATAACGCAGGGAGGAGTTCTTCCATGAAGGTCGTTCTGGCTACATCCAACGAGCACAAGGTCCGGGAATATGCGCAGATGCTGGAGCCCCTGGGGGTGACGGTGGTCAGCGCCGCCCAGATGGGCGGAATGCCGGAGGTGGAGGAGGACGGCGAGACCTTCGAGGAAAATGCCGCCAAGAAGGCGCGGGAGGCCGCGCGGCATTTCGGCTGCGCCGTCATGGCGGATGACTCCGGACTGGAGGTCCTGGCACTCCATGGCGAGCCCGGCGTGCGCTCCGCGCGCTATGCGGGGGAGGGCGGCAATGACGGACGGAATCTAGCGAAGCTGCTGGGAAAACTCCAGGGCGTGGAGGACCGCCGCGCTCGATTCGTCTGCGTGATCGCCCTGGCGGAGGCCGATGGCACCCTCCGGGGTGTGGTGCGGGGAGAGGTCCAGGGGACCATGGCGCATGAGACCCACGGCACCGGCGGCTTCGGATACGATCCTGTCTTCATCCCACAGGGATACGACCAGACCTTCGGCGAATTGCCCCAGGAGGTCAAGAACCAACTGAGCCACCGCGGAAACGCCCTCCGCGCCGCCGTCCGGGAATTCTTCTCTACCCCACAGAAGTAGAACGACACACGAACGATATGCCCTTCCAAATCCCCCAGAAACGACGAACCCTTTTGCCCACACGTGTCGTCATCTACCTCATCGTCCTCCTCGCAGTGGCGTGGGTCCTCTGGCGCTACGATCAGAATGTCCAGCAGGAACAATCCACACAGAACCAGGTGACGACTTCCACTGCCCCCACTGCGGAAAAAGAGACGCTCCGTCCCGCGGACGCAACGCCCCGCGGACCCATGCTGGTCCTGCTGGGAAAATCCGACGAGGACCTGGGGAAGGCGGGAAAGCTCGCGAAGGAATTACTGGAGAACCGCGGAATCGCGGTGGTGAGGATGACCAGCGACGCCCCCGAAGACCTGGAAATCCTGAAGAAATCCTTCGATATCCCCCCAGAACAATCCGAATTCCCCATAGCAATCCTCTTCTCTTCCACCGACCAGGAACTCGCACGAATCCTCCCACCTATCACCCCCGAAAAACTCCAGACACTCCTTACTCCACAAAAATAGCGGGAGAACTCATATAGAAACGGTAAGGGGATGGTTTGCTTCAGAACGGATTAGGATATCCCACCACGTCTGGATATCACTCTCCTGGTGTAGATTCCTAGATTGACATGACGATTGAACCCCACGACCGTTCATACCCGGTTAGGGGAGCTACAGTGGCCTACAAAGTTTCCGTGGCAAGGGACAGCGTGCCCCTCAATGCCTCGCTTCTCCTCGCGAAAGAGTGTGCGCCTTTGCTGATTTTCAGGTTCTAGACACTACTACCATGAAGAAGATATTTGGCACTTGGTTGATTGTTTTGTTTTGGGTATTCGTGGCTGGAGTGGCATATGGCCAGGGGTATTTGCGTCCGCAGTGGCTATTTTATCCGGAGCCTGTGGAGGAGAGTCAGGGGGTGTTGCGGTATTATTGGGTGGATTTTGTGGTGCCTGAGGGGGTGGTCTCTGCGCGGATTGATTTTTTGTTGGACGATGATGGGGAGGTTGTGGTGGATGATCGGGTTGTGGAGGGCGTGTCTCCCGTGCGGGGAGGCGGAAAAAAGTATCCCTGCCGGCGTTGCGATCTTACGGCGGTCTTGACGCCGGGGGCGCATCGTCTGGAGTTGCGGAATGTCAATGGGAA
>CAZMWS010000201.1:0-2986 GCA_964570085.1 uncultured Lentisphaeraceae bacterium
TACGTATCAAATTAAGAGAAACTAATTCTGATTACAGAGTATATAAAAATACTTTAATGGCTCGTGCTTTCAATGATTTAGGAATTGACTTAAATGAATCATTAAATGGTCCAAGTGCTTTTGCTTTTGGTGAGGATCAAATCGCACCTATCAAAGTATTGTCAGATTTTGCTAAAGATCATCCATCATTAGTTTTAAAAGTAGGGATTGTAGATGGAGAAAAAGCTGATGCAGCTAAATTAGCTGAATATGCTACTATACCATCAAGAGAAGGTCTACTTACTATGCTTGCTGGTGGTATGATTGGTATTGCAAAAGACTTAGCAATCTGCTTAGACTTATATAGTCAACAAAAAGAAAATTAATTATAAAAATATAGAGGAGGAAAAATAGAATGGCAAAATTAACAAAAGATGAATTTATCAGCAGTTTAAAAGAAATGAATTTATTAGAAATTAAAGAATTAGTAGATGCAATGAAGGAGGAGTTTGGTGTTGATCCATCTGCAGTAGCAGTTGCTGCACCAGCAGCAGCTCAAGCTGATGCTGCTCCATCTACAGTTAGTGTATCAATCGCTGATGCAGGAGCTGCTAAAGTTGCTGTTATCAAAGTTGTTAAAGATATCACTGGTTTAGGTTTAAAAGAATCTAAAGATATCGTTGATGCTAACGGTGTTGTTAAAGAAAACATTTCAGTTGCTGAAGCTGATGAAATCAAAGCTAAGCTTGAAGAAGCTGGTGCTACAGTTGAAGTTAAGTAATTAACTTCTTCTTTTTTTGTAAAAAAATGTAAAAAAATTAAAAAAAGTTTGACATAAATGGCTTTTTGATGTAACATATGTTTCGAAAGGGAGAAAACTAATTAATTTATTGATAGTTTTCTCCTTCTTTTTTTGTCAAAAGGTGAATAACATGGGGCAATATTTTAGTAATGACAAGTTGCCTAGCAAAGTAAAGAAAACAGAATGCTTTGTTTTAGGTAAAAAATTTATTTTTCTAACCGATAATGGTGTGTTTTCAAAAGACGGTTTGGATTTTGGCAGTAGATTTCTTCTTGAAACAATCCCGCTTGAAGAAATTGGAGGCAAAATTCTTGATATGGGTTGCGGTTATGGAGTGTTTGGTATTGTTATTTCGAAAGTTACAGGAAGTAATGTTGACATGGCTGATGTAAATTTACGAGCTTTGCATTTAGCAGAAAGAAATGCTAAAGAAAATGGTGTTTCTGATAAGGTTAATATTTTTTCTAGTAATGTTTATGAAAATGTTTCTTCTAAATACTCTTCAATTATTACCAATCCGCCGATAAGGGCTGGTAAAAAAGTGGTTTATGATATTGTGATGAATGCAAAAAATTACTTAGAACCGAATGGGAAGTTGTTCTTAGTAATTAGAAAAGAGCAGGGTGCAAAGTCACTTATTGTAGATCTAGAAAAAGAATATACTGTAGAAGTATTAGACAAGAGTAAGGGTTATTACATTATTAAATGTAGTGATTCAAAATAATTATGTGGGGTGAAAAATAGTGTCATATAAGATAGTTAAAAGTGGTGATTATCGTGAGAGAAGAAATTTTTCTAGAATACGTAACACTTATGAATTGAAAGATTTATTGGAAATTCAAAAGAAGTCTTATAAATGGTTTATTGATACTGGAATTAAAGAAGTTTTTGAAGACTTATTTCCAGTAGAAAACTTTTCTGGTACTTTATCACTTGAGTTTGGCGATTATCATTTTGATGAGCCTCGTTATTCTATAAAAGAAAGCAAGGATCGTGAAAGTACTTATGCTGCTCCATTAAGAGTAGAAGTACGTTTATTTAATCGTGAAACTGGAGAGGTAAAAGAACAAGAAATATTTATGGGTGATATGCCTGTTATGACAGATAGTGGTACATTTGTTATTAATGGTGCAGAACGTGTTATTGTTTCACAATTAGTACGTTCACCTAGTGTTTATTTTAATCGTGAAATCGATAAAAATGGACGTGAATTAATAACTTCCCAAATTATACCAACTCGTGGTACATGGTTAGAGTTTGAAACAGATGCTCGTGATGTTTTATATGTACGTATTGATCGTACTAGAAAAGTTACTTTAACTACATTACTTCGCGCTTTTGGTTTATCAAGTGATGAAGATATCTTCAACATGTTTGGAGAAGATGATTACTTAAAAAATACCATAGCAAAAGATTCTACTAAGAATACTGATGAAGCATTAATTGAAATTTATGAAAAATTAAGACCAGGTGAACCAGCTACTTTAGATTCATCAAAAAACCAAATTATTACAAGATTCTTCGATGAATTTAGATATGATTTAGCAAAAGTTGGTCGTTATAAATTTAATCGTAAATTAAATGTTGCTGATCGTTTACTTGATCAAACAATTGCTGAAGATATTACTAAAGATGGAGAAGTTGTTTTAGAAAAGGGTACACTTATTACTAAAGCAAATATCGATGTTTTAAAAGATGCTTTAGCTAGTGGATTTGGTGTTACTGAAGTAAAAATTAATGAAGATTTAGATGAATTTAACAAAGTTCAAATCGTTAAAATCTTTAGTCCAAATGATAAGAAAAAGAAATTATTAGTTATTGGTAATGATCAAAGTATTGATGTTAAACGTTTAACTATTTCTGATGTTTATGCATCTGTATCATATTACTTAAACTTATTAAATGGTGTTGGTAATTATGATGAGATCGACCATTTAGGAAACAGACGTATTCGTCAAGTTGGTGAATTATTACAAAACCAATTTAGAATTGGTGTTTCTAGAATGGAAAGAGTTATTCGTGAAAGAATGACTACACAAGAAATGGAAGAAGTTACTCCTAAGACATTAATTAATATTCGTCCAGTAACTGCTGCTATGAAAGAATTCTTTGGTAGTTCTCAATTATCACAATTTATGGATCAAACTAATCCTATTGCAGAGTTAACTAATAAACGTCGTTTATCAGCTTTAGGACCTGGTGGAC
>CAZMWS010000201.1:2996-4091 GCA_964570085.1 uncultured Lentisphaeraceae bacterium
ATTACATCACTTGCTAGTTATGCAAAGATTGATGAATATGGATTTATAATGACTCCATATCGTAAAGTTGTTGATTCACAAATTACTGATGAAGTATGTTATTTAACTGCAGATGAAGAACTTGATTATATAATTTCACAATCTACAGTTGAAACAGATGAAAACAATAAAATAATTGCTGATTTAGTTAATGCACGTTCTCATGGTGAAAATATTTTAGCTAGACCAGAACAAGTAGATTATATCGATGTTAGTCCACAACAAGTTGTTTCAGTTACAACAAGTTGTATTCCATTCTTGGAACACGATGATGCTACTCGTGCATTGATGGGTGCTAACATGCAACGTCAAGCTATGCCACTTATTAAGACAGAGGCTCCATATGTTGGAACAGGTGTTGAATTTATTGCAGCAAAAGATTCAGGGGTTGAAGTTATTGCTAAAAATGATGGTATTGTTGAGTACGTTGATGCTAAGAAAGTAGTTGTTAAAACTAAAGAAGGAAAAGATAACTATCGTTTAGCTAACTTTGAACTTGCAAATTCTAGTATTTGTTCTCATCAAAGACCAATAGTTCATGTTGGTGATAAAGTTAAAGCTGATAAGACTATTCTTGCTGATGGTAATTCTACTGATAAGGGAGAACTTGCTTTAGGTAAGAATATGACAGTTGCTTTCATGACATTTAATGGTTATAACTATGAGGATGCTGTTATATTAAATGAAAATTTAGTTAAAGATGATAAATTTACTTCTCTTCATCTTGAAGATTATGAGATGCAATGTCGTGAAACTAAGTTAGGGCCAGAGGAAATTACTCGTGATATTCCTAATGTTAGTGAAGAAGCTCGTCGTAATTTGGATGAAAATGGTATTGTTACTATTGGTACTGAAGTTAAAGAAGGAGATATCTTAGTTGGTAAAGTTACACCTAAGGGTATGGCTGAACTTACTTCAGAAGAAAAATTATTACATGCTATTTTTGGAGAGAAAACTCGTGAAGTACGTGATACATCACTTCGTGTACCACATGGTGGTGATGGTATCGTTCATGATATTAAGATTTATTCTCGTAAAGATAATGATGAATTACCA
>CAZMWS010000202.1:0-2537 GCA_964570085.1 uncultured Lentisphaeraceae bacterium
TCCTTCCTCCTTCCTCCTTCCTCCTTTTTCAATTATCCTTATGCTTGACACTGCGCACTGTGTTTTCTGCAAGATCCTCGCTGGTGAGATTCCTTCTGCGAAGGTATACGAGGATGACAAGGTGATGGCGTTTTTGGACATTGCGCCCTTCAATCTGGGTCACACGCTGGTAGTTCCGAAGACTCACTGCCATGGCTTGAGCGACATGCCGGACGACTACCGTGATGCGCTCTTTGCGGCGGCGGCGCGTCTGGCGCCGGTGGTCTTGCGGGTGACGGGTGCCACGGGCTTCAATCTGCTGCTGAACAACGGCCAGACTGCGGGACAGGAGGTGCCCCACGCGCATCTGCATATCATCCCGCGCTTTGCAGACGACCAGGTCCTTCTCTCCGCCCCCCAGAAGAGCTACCAGGGCGACGAGATGTCCGAGATGCAGGAGAAGATCCGCCAGAAGCTCTCCCAGCGTTCCGCAGAGTAAAAAACACCACGCTTTTCCCCACACCCCTTATCCATGGCCGAAGAAGACCTCACCTTTCCTGACCCCGAAGGATTTCCCCCCGATCCCGAAGAGTTCGAGGACCAGTTTTGCGAGCAGGCCGCCGAGAAAGACAAGCGCTATCCCAAGGAGGCCTTCCTCTATGTGGCATCGACACTTCGGCGGCTTTTGACCGAGCGTGAGAATGCGTCCGCGAAGGCGGGTAAGGACTCGCATGTGACCGGCCAGCAGCTGACGCTCTATCTCCGCGACAGCCTGATCCGGGAATTCGCCTTTTTGGCGCCGGAGGTCCTTTCCGTCTGGGGAATCACCGAGACCATGGATTTCGGGAATATCATCTACGACCTGGTGGAAGTCGGACTGCTCTCCACCTCCGCCAATGACTCCCGCGCCGATTTCCTCAATGTCTTCCGGATTCCCCGGGGGCTTGAATTGGAGCAGGAGGACCCGAAGATCCGGAAGTGGCCCGTGGTCCATCCCTAGAATTTTCGCCACGACCCTTTCCACACCCCACACGATTCTCTTTGCCATGATGGAACTCACTCATCCCCAGGCCACCTGGAAACTCCTCTATGACGACGGCGCCGCCGCCGGTCCCTGCTCCCTGGAATCCCAGGGCGCGGTCCTCTTCCAGGACATGCAGTGCCGTGTAGACGGCACCGACGACGCGCGGCTCTCCCAGACCAAAGCGCGGCATTTTCACAAGGGCGGCTGCGCGGTCTTCGAGGGCAGCGGCGAATTCGCCCGTGGCATCCCTGTGGGCGTCCGGCAGACCCAGCGCGTGGCCGCCAATACCCTGCGCGTCACCTACGACATCAAGTGGCCCAAGGCGACCCCGCTGAAAGAGGGCCTGGAGCTGGGCAGTGCGAAGCTCACAGGCGAGTGGCACCGGTATCTCGCGGTCACCTCCGAGAATGCCTCCGATGCCCAATGGAAGGAGCTCCCCCAGGACCTGAAGAGCGCGCCCCTGCGACTCTCCCCGATTCCCGAAGTGCTGGTGCTGGAGGATGCGCAGGGCCGTCGTCTGGAGTGGGGTCTGGGCGATGACCTCTGGCGCTGGAACAAGGGCCTCAATGGCGAATTCCTCCACGCGAAAGGCGAGTTGCGCCTGGAGGCACTGCCCCAGGGCGGGCTTTTCCTGCGCCGCTTCGTGGCGCTCTGCGATCCCGAGGAGGAGGCGCGCTTCGCGAAGCTCCTGGAGAATGATCCCCGCTTCCTGCCCCCCGCACCCGCCGAGGAGGCAGAGGACGCCACTGCTACCGAAGACGCCACCGAGGCCGCCGCGACTAGCGCAAAGGCGGTGGAGATCCCGGTGTCCCAGCCGGAAGCCCGGGTCTATCGCTTCTCCGCCTATCTCGCCTGGAGCGAGCCCGCGCTGATTTCCCAGGCGACTGCGGAATCCCCGGTGGCGCTACCGGTCTCCGAGAGTGGCCTGGACGGCAAAGCGCTGTCTGGCTTGTGCGAGAAGGGCGCGCCCTGTGTCGCCCTGGATCTGTCGGGCTTCCCGCTGCCCGTCCAGGGCCGCCGCAATGGTGACAAGAATGCGAGTGCCTGTTGGGAGAGCCGTCCCTTCCAGAACCTCTTCCGCCGTTGTGTGCGTCAGCTGGCGCAGTCTTCCGAGGGTGGCGTTTTGGTCTTGCGCGGAGTCGTGCCGGGCTGGTGTGTGACTGCGGCCCACGAGACCCGGAAGGGGCAGGCGTTGCACTGGGATCTTCCCGCCATTTTGGAGACCCTCGCCTGGGCGCGTCAGGCACTGCCTGCCGCCTGGGTCATCCGGGTCCCCGTGGAGGGCATCTGGAAAGAACTGCCCTCCTTGAGCGCACTGGGCGCGGCGTCCGGCTTCCGCAATGGCGAGGAGGCGCTCTCCTAGCATGGGCCCCACCCGGGACAACCGATACGAATTCCTGGATGCCGGTGGCGGACAGAAGCTGGAGCGTTTTGGGAAGTGGATTCTAGCGCGTCCCTGTGCCCAGGCCGTATGGCGTCCCCAGCATCCGGAGCTCTGGCAGGAGGCGGATGCCTTCTTTTCCCGGGAGCATGG
>CAZMWS010000202.1:2547-4078 GCA_964570085.1 uncultured Lentisphaeraceae bacterium
AGGCATCCCCGACACCCCAGCCCTCGGTCTTGAATCTCTTCGCCTATTCTGGCGGTGCCACCCTGGCCTGTGCCAAGGCCGGCGCGCAGGTCTGCCATCTGGATGCCTCCAAGAAGATGGTGGATTGGGCGCGAGAGAATGCGCGCGCCAATGGTTTGGAGGAAGCGCCCATCCGCTGGATTGTGGATGACGTGACCAAATTCCTGAAGCGGGAGTTGCGTCGTGGCAAGCGCTACGACGCCATCGTCCTGGACCCCCCCAGCTTTGGGCGGGGCACCAGCCAGGAGCTCTTCCAGATTGACGCCTGCATGCTGGAGCTACTGGAGCTGTGCCGCGAAGTCCTCTCCGAGCATCCGCTCTTCGTGCTGCTGACCTGCCATACCCCGGGATACACCCCATTGGTGCTCTCCCACCTGTCCAGACAGTCCTTCCCGCCGGGCGACATCCAGACCGGAGAGATGGTCCTGCCCGCAGCCGAGGGACTCCTGGCGGTGCCCTCCGGCGCATACGCCCTCTGGACTCCCCAGAAATGACCGCCTATCGCGCGAGCCTGGGTCGGATGCAGCTATCGATGGTCCTGGCGGCCATTGTGGCCGAGGTCCTGGCATACGCATTCATCCCCCTCCCCGCGCGGGTCCTCGCCCTGCCCCTCATGGTGCTCTTCGCCCTGGGAAGCGCCTGGTTCCTCATGGGGGCACAGGACGATGAGAATGCCGAGGAGCGTCCCCAGGTGCCGCCCAACCTGGCGCCCTCCTGGAAAAAGTTGCCGCCTGCGGCGCTGGCACCCGAGCTCCCGCAGTGGAAGAAGAGGCCCCTCTGGAGGCTCCTGCGGTGCCTGCTCTTCGGCGTCGCTCTGCAACTAGGCACTCTGGCGCTGGGATACCTGAGCCTCCACCTGCTCTCCTGGCTACCAGATGGACTCTTCGCCGCGCCCAACGGCAACTACCTGCCCTCCCTGCCAATCCTGATCCTCTCCTCCTGCTTCCTGGCGCCAATAGCGGAAGAGCTCCTCTACCGATTTGCGTTGCCAGGCACCATGCAGTATTTTGGTGCCTCCGCCCGCACAAGCGCCATCCTCTGCGCACTGCTCTTCGCTTGCGCACACTGCGCGCCACGGGCAATCCCCGCGCTCTTCTTCTTTGGCCTCTGCCTGGACGCCATCGTCCGACGATATGGCCTCCGGGACGCCATCCTGACCCACGCCTTCTACAATACGTGGACCATGGTGAGTGTCTATTTCCTCTATTACCGCTACGTCCTCTGACACCCCCTTTCCGCCATGCCCGAAAACATCTATCTTACCGGCTTCATGGGTAGCGGAAAGAGCCGCGTGGGCCGCGAGCTGGCGTCCGCCCTGGGGCGTCCCCATCTGGACACCGACGAACTCTTTCAGGAGAAGCTAGGCGTCTCGCCGGGGGATTTCATCCGCCAGAATGGCGAGGAGTCCTTCCGCAAAGAGGAGCAGGAGATCCTCCGTCAGGTCGCGAAAGAGCGTGTCTTCTGCGTGATTTCCACGGGTGGCGGGTTGCCC
>CAZMWS010000203.1:0-4034 GCA_964570085.1 uncultured Lentisphaeraceae bacterium
TCACGAGCCGAAAATACGGACTCTGCGCCGACGCACTGTACTGCTTCGCGATAACCACAAACGCCGCAGATAACCCAACGGCAAACGCAATGCTCAACAAAAGCTTTTTCATAAGTTTGAAGGAGAAAGGAAAAGAGAGGAAGGAAAAAATTCAAAAAAGGAGGAAGGAGGAAGGAGGAAGGAGGAAGTTAGGCCAGGGTTTCGCGAGCGAAACCCATCGCCGGGAAGACCCGGCGATTCCGGATGCGCGCCCAAATTGGCGCGCAAGTACCACCGTCCAGAATTGGCGGCGAGAAATCTAAAATTGAATCAGAAATGAAAGTAGATTGAAGAAGACGCTGAAGCAAGGCGAAAGGTATTTTGCGCGCCAAATTCGGCGCGCTCGGTGCAAGCCCACTGCAGAGTGACCACACTTCCTCCTTCCTCCTTCCTCCTTCCTCCTTTCTTTGGAGATTTTTCCGTTCTGCGCGCAGAGCGGAAAAATCTCCCCCCGCCGTAGTCTTCGCCGATGCTTGGGCTACTAGCGCCGGCGGGGGGAGTGTGTTTTTGGGTTGTTTGTCTCCGTGGAACACATTGACGGAGAGCCGGTTACCAGACGGTTCAATGCCCCTCTCTGGGGGGCTTGAGCTAGGGGGCGGGGACGCACGCGACGCGGAAGCCGTTGTTGTTGTTGTTGTTGCTCGGCGTGTTGTTGTTGCGGTTCGCTGCGCGGCAGTTCTGCGCGTTGTTGTTCCAGCTGCCGCCGCGTTTCACACGGTTCGAGCCCGATGTCTGGGGACCGATTGCGCGCCGGCCGCATCGAGATGCGGCCAGTGCGCAAAATGAGGAATTAGGAAGGAGGAAGGAAAAAATTCGAAAAAGGAGGAAGGAGGAAGGAGGAAGGAGGAAGTTAGGCCAGGGTTTCGCAAGCGAAACCCATCGCCGGGAAGACCCGGCGATTGCGCCAATGCGCGCCCGGTTGGCGCGCAAGTCCCACCGTCCAGATTAAGTACAGGGAAAGTGCGGGAAAAGACTGGGATTTTATGAACTTTTAAAGAAAAGTAAGCGTCTAGAGGAAAACGAGTTATGACAAGTTAAAAGGGGCTATGCTAAGAGAACAACGGGTCGCATGGAATCGTCCCTCCCCTCAAACCACCAACAAAGAAGAATGGCATGAAAGAGAGTGTCGTCATTACGAAGAGCAGGAACTTCTCTAAGCAGATCATCCACTTATACCGCGTTCTCTGCTTGGAACAGAAAGAGTTCATCATGTCCAAACAACTCCTCCGCTGCGGCACGAGCATCGGCGCGAATCTCGCCGAGGCGACCTGCGCCATCAGCAAGAAGGACTTCTTCTCTAAGAACTACATCGCATTCAAAGAGTGCGCCGAATGCGACTACTGGCTGAATCTTCTCTGGGATAGCGAGTACATGCCCAAAGAAAGATTCGCTACTATCCGCGAAGATTGCGCGGAATTACAACGACTCCTCTCCAGCATCACTCACACTCTAAGAAAGGACCTGCCCCCAGAAGACTATGGGTATTAATCGTCGCCCCTAGACGGGGCGCCGAAGAAAAAGGAGGAAGGAGGAAAGAGGAAGGAAAAAATTCGAAAAAGGAGGAAGGAGGAAGGAGGAAGGAAAAAATTCGAAAAAGGAGGAAGGAGGAAGGAGGAAGGAGGAAGTTAGGCCAGGGTTTCGCAGGCGAAACCCATCGCCGGGAAGACCCGGCGATTGCGCCAACGCCGCCGGAATTGGCGGCGAAAAAAATGCTTTCAAAACAGATTCTGACAAGGGAGAAAATTCAAGGTCGAAAGGTATTTTGCGCGCCAAATTCGGCGCGCTCGGTGCAAGCCCACTGCAGAGTGACCACACTTCCTCCTTCTTCCTTCCTCCTTCCTCCTTTCTTTTCAGGTTTCCCACAGTTTCTTCACCAGCCCGGAGATGTCGGTATGGCTTGCGAAGCCGTAGAGTGCGGTAGCGCGGGTCTGGAGTTCCCGGTCGGAGATGCGTTCTTCGTCGTAGAGTCGGACGAGGAGTCGGTTTTTGCGGAGGAATCGGATTCGGCTTCTGCGGTTCAGGAGGAGGTGGTGTGGGTAGACCCTGCAGCCCAGGAAGTCGATGCCGCGGGCGATGGGCTGGAGGGATCCGCCGCGCTTGATGGTGAGCTGGAGTTCGTCGTGGAGGAACTCCCGCGCGAGGGCGAGGAATTCCTTGAGCTCCTGGTGTTCTCCGAAGATCAGCATGTCGTCCATGTATCGGACATATCCGTGGTGATCGCGACTGGAGGCCAGTCGATCGAAGGGCGCCAGGTAGAAATTCGCGAAGAATTGGCTGGTGAGATTTCCGATGGGGAGGCCCTTTCCGGGGACCGTGGAGTAGTATGTGGAGAGCAGTTCGTAAAAGAGATCCAGGAGCCGGGGATCCTTGAATTTTCCCAGGAGCATGGAAAAGAGGATCTTCTGGTCGATGCTATCGAAGTAGCTCTTGATGTCCAACTTCAGGCACCAGGAGTATTTTCGGGAGAGCTCCTGTGCCTTTGCGATGGCGGCCCACTGTCCTTTTCCCGTGCGGCAGGCGAAGGTGTTATCGATGAGTGGTCGTTCCAGCCAGGGCCCGCACAGATTGATGATGGCGTGGTGGATCACGCGCTCCCGCACTGGCGCGGCGTGGATGGTGCGCTCCTTGGGATCATAGACCTTGAAGACGTGGTATCGCCCCAGGGCGAAGTTCCCGGAGAGAAGGTCCTCGCGGATCCCCAACAGATTCCATTTCAGATTCTCCTGGAACTCCACCATGTCCGGACGATGGGACTTTCCACGGCGGACCTTCTTGAAGGCAAGCGACAGGTTATCCATGTCGCAAATGGCATCAAAGACATTCCCTAGACGCTTGCCCATGAGAGAAGAAAACGCTACTTCTTTTCAGACTCGGAAAAGAGCTCGCCCTGCACCACCGGGGACTCCTCCGTCTTCCCTTCATCAGAAGCTTTCCCTTCCTCAGAAGCCTTCGACTCGACAACCTCCGCGGGCGTCGAGTCCTCAGAAGCATTCTTCTCGGCGGCAGCGTCATCTGCCTTCTTCTCCGCCTTCTTGGATTTTGCCGATTTGCCGGAGGACTTCTTGCCGCCCTTCTCCAGCCCCTCCTTCGATGCCTGTTCTGCCTTCAGCTCGGCAGCTGCCTTGGCGGCCTGCTCCAGGAGCTCCTGGGGGACCTCCTGTCCACGGGCACGCAACAGCGCCACCAGCATCCGGGGGACGTATCTGATGCGCGCCTCGCCGATGCCCACTATCTCTCTCGCTTCGGCAACCGTAGAGATATTCCTGGCGATCAACTCACCCAGCTGATTGTTATCAAAGAGCATGAAGGGAGCGCTGAAGTTCAATTCCTGCGCAAACTCACGCCGCTCCTTACGAAGGGCATCGAAGAGCGCCTTCTGATCCTCCGTGATATTGTTGGGATACTTCAACTCGTAATGGCCATTCTCATCCTTCTTGTCGTTGTCCTCTTCCTTGTCCTTGTCCCAACGCTTGGAGGTCTTGTAGGCATCCGAAGAATTGTAGGAGGAACGAGGCGAGGCCCCGGAGTCCTTGGGGAAATCCAGGTACTTAAAACAGAACACCTGGCAATGTTCTCCATTCATCATACAGAAATCATGCTTCACCCAACTAATGACATGATTCCTCTCGAAGTCGTCCACCTCCTTTGAAACACAAGCCGACGACGGCACCACAAAAAAGCGAAAAGGCATGGGAGTAAAAAGATTTCAGAAAAAAAGTGGAAGGGTAAACCGCCCTTTCAGTAGGGCAGGGGGGAGGGAAACAGCGGTTTTCGCAAGAATGAGAAAACCCGAACGCAAAAAAATCAGACAGTCAAGGAATTCCAGAAATCAGAAAAAAACAGGAAAAGAAAGATGTCGTCCGCGCGTCGGCACTTCGGTTCTCCTTGACGGCAAGTGTTCGCGGCTCTCGCCGCGCCCGCCTTTTTGCAAAGGCGGGTCACACGCCGTCTCGTCGAACCGGCGGCACGCCGCGCGGTTCTCTCTCGGCCGCGGA
>CAZMWS010000204.1:0-4020 GCA_964570085.1 uncultured Lentisphaeraceae bacterium
TGACCACCACCTGCGAGGCGCTCGCCCACGACAAGGAACATCCGGCGGAGCTCACCGGCATCGTCGGCTGCGAATTCTACGTGGCGCCCGGAAGCCATCTGGATCACTCTTTCACCGAGGCCAACAAGGACCGCTTCCACCTGGTGGTGCTGGCGGAGAATCACCAGGGCTACGTGAATATGTGCCACCTCTCTCAGGAGGCGTGGCTGAAGGGCTTCTACGGAAAGCCCCGCATCGACTTCGATCTGCTGCAGAAGCACAAGGACGGCATCGTCGTGCTGTCCGCATGTCTCTCGGGCCAGGTGCAGAAGCTGCTGCTGCGCAACTACGACAAAGAGGCGGAGGAGGTGGCGCGGCGCTATCGGGATCTGCTGGGGGAAAAGCACTACTACATCGAGCTGCAGGACCACGGTCTGGAAGACCAGCATGCCATCAATGACCGACTGATTGCCCTGGCCAACAAGCTGGGCATCGGCATGGTGGTCACCAACGACTCCCACTACCTGCGGCAGGAGGACGCCGAGGCACAGGATCTGATGGTCTGCATCGGCACCCAGACGACCATCCAGGATCCCAAGCGCATGCGCTTCGGCACGGATCAGTTCTACTTCAAGAGCCAGGAGGAGATGGCGAAGCTCTTCCCTGCCATCCCTGAGGCCATGAGTAACACCGTGGAGATCGCCAGCCGCTGCCACGTGCATCTGCCTACCGTGGAAGCCGACCACGCGAACCACTACCCCGCCTATCCCGAACCGCCCGTGGAGGGAAAGGACCCCGACCAGGTCCGCGAAGAACACCTCCGGCAACTCTGCCACGACGGCCTCCAGTGGCGCTATCATTTCGATCCCGACAAGGACGAAATCACCGAGGAGCGCCAGAAGATCCTGGATCGCATGAACTACGAGATCGGGATCATCAAGCGCATGGGATTCATTAGCTACTACTTGGTGGTGTGGGACTTCCTGCATTACGCGGCGAAGATCGGCGTGCCCCTGGGGCCCGGCCGTGGCTCCGGCGCAGGCTCCCTGGTGGCATACCTCATTGGCATCACGCACATCGATCCCCTCCGATATAATCTGCTCTTCGAGCGATTCCTGAACCCCGAACGCGTGTCGCCCCCCGATTTCGATATCGACCTGTGCGAACGCCGTCGCCACGAGGTGATTGAATACGTCCGCTCCAAATATGGCGCGGACCGCGTGGTGCAGATCGGCACTTTCGGTACTCTGAAAGCGAAGCAGGTGGTCAAGGATGTGGCGCGCGCCATGGGCCGCTCTTTCGACGAAGGAAACCAGTTCGCCAAGCTGATTCCCGCGGATCCCAAGATGACCCTGGATATCGCGCTGAATGGCAGCGAAAAGCTGAAGTGTCCCCCCAGTCCGGAGCTGAAGGCGAAGATTGAGTCGGAGCCCTGGTGCCAGGAACTCTGGAAATACGCCAAGGTGCTGGAGGGGCTGAACCGGAATATGTCCATCCATGCCGCCGGCGTCATCATCGGCGACATGCCGGTGGCGGAGGTGGCGCCCATCGCGCGCGGCGCCGGAGACGAGCCCATCACGCAGTTCTCCGCAATTCCCTGCGAATCCCTGGGACTGCTGAAGATGGACTTCCTGGGGCTCAAGACCCTCACGCTCATCCAGGACGCACTGGATCTGGTGGAGGAGTCCGCCGGCATCAAGATCCTCTCCAACGATATTCCCGAGGGCGATCCAAAGACCTACCAGCTCCTGGGCGAGGGAAAGACCATCGCGGTCTTCCAGCTGGAATCCGGCGGCATGCAGGAGCTCTGCCGAAAGTGGCGCCCCACACGGCTGGAGGACATCATCGCCTTGATCGCCATCTACCGTCCCGGTCCCATGGAGTTCATTCCCGATTTCCTGGGACGCAAGGAGGGACGCATCCCCATGGACTACGATGTGCCCGAGATGGAGCCCCTGCTGGCCGAAACCAACGGCATCATGCTCTACCAGGAGCAGATCATGCAGGTGGCGCAGGTGGTGGCGGGCTTCACTCTGGGACAGGCCGATATTCTTCGACGCGCCATCGGCAAGAAGAAGATCAAGGTCATGGAGAAGATGAAGGTCAGCTTCCAGCAGGGCTGCCTGGACCACGGCATCAGCAACGAGATCTCCGAGAATATCTGGACAAAGATCCTCAAGTTCGCCGGATACGGCTTCAACAAGAGCCACTCCGCTGCCTACGGTTTGCTCACCTACCGCACCGCATATCTGAAGGCGAATTACCCCGCCGCCTTCATGGCCGCCGTGCTCACCAGCGAACTCTCCAACTCCGAAAAGATGGCATTCTACCTCAAGGAGTGCCGCGAGATGGGAATCCGGATCCTGCCGCCCGATATCAACATCTGCGGCAAGTCCTTCTCCGTCAGCGGAAAAGACATCCGCTTCGGGTTGGCCGCCATCAAGGGCGTGGGCGGTGGCATTGTGGAGACCATCCTGAAAGAGCGAAAGGCCGGCGGGCCCTTCAAGGGCATGATGGATCTCTGCGAGCGCGTGGAGGGCGTCAACTCCCGTCTCCTGGATGCACTGGTGCGCTCCGGCGCCCTGGATTGCTTCGGACATCGCCGCGAGGAGCTCCTGGTGGCCATCGAACGCGTCCTGAGCCGTAGCGCGGAGGCACGCGCCGATCGCAAGAGCGGTCAGCTGGACTTCTTCGCCGCCATGACTCCCGGCAACAAGGAGGACGACGAGGACCTCTATCGCGGCTACCAGGAACTCCCCCTGGAGACTCTCCTGGGATACGAGAAGGAACTCTTGGGATTCTTCGTCTCCGGGCATCCCATCGACAAGGAGCATGACCGCATCGAGACCTACCAGATCGATGACTTGGTGGATCTGCCGTCGCTGCCGCCTCCCGACAAGGAGGTGGTCTTCCGCACTGGCGCATATATCGCCCACTGCGTGAAGAAGATCTCCAAGAAGAGCCAGAAGCCCTTCGCAATCCTTACCCTGGAAAGCCGTGAGGCCTCCTACGAGGCACTGCTCTTCAATCGGGAATACGAAAGCACCCTGAAGAACTACCCGGAACTCCTCCAGGAGGGCAGCATCGCCATTGTGGAGGGCATCGCCACGAAGGAAGAGGAGGAGAACTCCTCCACGCTCAAGCTCCGCGTCAATAAGCTCATCCCCATGGATCACGCCGCGGAGTTCTTTACCTCGAAGATCTCCCTCACCATCGACGAAAAGGACGCCACACAGGAAAAGCTGGCACTCTTCCTGCAACTCTGCTCCCGACACCACGGCCCTGCCGAAATCCATGTCGGCGTCCGGCTGGAAAACGGCGAATGCCTCTTCTTCAAACGACAGGGACTCACCGTGAAGTCCAGCGAACGATTCCTGACCGCATTGGCTAAACTCTTCGGAAAGGAAAATGTGCGCCCCCGAGGCATCAAGGTGCGCCCACAACCCCCGAAACGCGGAAGTTATCTCGGAAATACCGGCGGAATCGCCACGGAAGAATAAATCGCCATCCGGCGATTATTCTTCCAGGTAGAAGGTAGAAGGGAGTAGGGAGCAGGTTAAATAGGTGCCGCAGGCGCTATTCCGCCGAAGGTTCGACGGTACCAGTGCCGCGGCAAAAGAGCCGCGGAATTCCCGCACAGCGACCAAATAAACCTACTACCTACGCCCCCTGCTAACTACTGTCTGCGATGCATTCAGGCGCGCCAATCCGGCGCGCCTTTTTTTCTTTGTTCATTAGTTGAGTATTTCCTCAATTGTTTGTTTTGAGGTGTAGGGAAGAGGCTACATTAGGGGGTGTAGCCATTAGAATAACGAACGGACGGGGGCTGCTGCCCCCGGTCCCCCGCCTTTCGCGCATTTGCGCCGTAAGTACCTAGCAATTAGTGGCTAGTGGCTAGTTTACAAGGCGCCGCAGGCGCTTTTCCGCCGAAGTTTCGGCGGTACGGTGTAGTTAACATCGCGCTAAGACGGCACCCCCCCCCAACCACTGCATTTTGCCGGCCATGTCCCAGCCAACGGACGGGGGCGTTGCCCCCGGTCC
>CAZMWS010000205.1:0-3982 GCA_964570085.1 uncultured Lentisphaeraceae bacterium
GCCCCTGTCAACACAGGTCATGCAACAAGTGTTGCACTGGCTAATTGCTGGCGGGGTTGAAAAAACCATAAATGGTATCATTGTGGCATGAAAAATGAAACTGAATGCGCCTTTCCCTTCTGTGGGAGGCTTGGCGCCATTGTCGTTGCGGCGATGGCTGTTGTAGTCGCGCCATCCTGCTCGCCCGTCTCCGAGCAGGAGGATCTGCCGAAGGGCGTCCTCGCTGGCGCGATAGACTTGCGGGGTCATGGCGGGCACCCGGGAATTCGTAGAGAGCACGGCGACCAGCGGCTGCCGTTCCGTAGCGGGCGCGGCCATCAGGAACATCGCTGTCCCTAGGCAGAGCGTAACAAGGAAGATGGAAAATTTATTTGCGGTCATAGCAGAGGTCCGTTCGTCTCCGATGCGCGTATCCTTTGGGCGGAAGGAAGAAATACCTCCCGACGCCATTTTGTCGATGGTAATACGCGCGCGACGGCGGATTTTCCAGCGTTTTAGTGAAAATTTAAATGTCCGTGGGGGATTTCGGGCGCATTTTTCGGGAAACATCTAACCAAAATCTAATTATAGACGAAACGAGAGACTCACACAGCCTCTTTATAGTACGCCTACTTGTTCCCACTCTTATTATTTCTTCCGACATGCAGAATTCCCCCGAATCCCAGACCGCGAACAGCCAGTCACACATCGACCGCCAGGGCCTCTCCCCGGAGCAGGTCCTGGAGAGCCGTCGTCTCCACGGTGAGAACCTCCTGACGCCGCCGAAGCGCGAGGCCTGGTGGAAGCAGCTCCTGAAGAAATTCCAGGATCCCATCATCCGCATCCTCATGGTGGCGGCAGTGCTGGCGTGCCTGACGGGTCAGGCGGTGGAGGCCATCGGCATCCTGGTGGCCGTGGTCCTGGCCACGGTGCTGGGCTTCCTGAACGAGATGCAGGCGGAGAAGGAGTTCGATGTCCTGAACCAGGTCAACGAAGACACGCCGGTGAAGGTGATCCGCCAAGGCGGTCTGCGGGAGATCCCGCGCCGTGAGATCGTGGTAGGCGACTTGGTGCTTTTGGATCAAGGCGAAGAGGTCCCCGCGGACTTGGAGTTCCTGGAGACCACGGAGCTCCTGCTGGACCAGAGCCGCCTCACAGGCGAATCGGTGCCCGTGGAGAAGTGCACCCGCGAAAAGGCGCAGAGTTCCAAGAAGGGCGAAGAGACCTATCCTGCCTGGCAGGGTCTGAAGGGCACTCCCGTGGTGCAGGGCCATGCACTGGGCGTAGTGACGGCGGTTGGCGCGCAGACGGAGCTTGGGCGGACGGCGCTGGCGGCCGCGGAGATCTCGAGTGAGCAGACGCCGCTGATGAAGCAGCTCTCCAAGCTGGCAGAGCAGATCGGCGCGGTGGGCATGGCGATCTCCGGACTGGTCTTCCTGGTGCTGCTGGTGCATGCCGGGTTAGTCGGAAACATCGTTCAGAATGCGCACCAGTGGATTGCCACGGTGGTGATCCTGGTGGCGGGCGTGATCGCCCTGACGCCGGTGTGGTTCCCCAGCCTGCTGGCGGCCTTTGAGATGTTCCGCCATCCCATCAAGCCCCCACGCTGGATGTCCTCGGGGAGCCACGCCTCCTGGATGGTGCCCCTGGGCGCCGCATTGGCAGTGCTGATCGTGGGGCTGGGCGCGCTGGTCCTGACGGGCGCGCTGCCCGCCTCTCCCGCGCAGTGGCTCTCGGAATCCGCCATCAGCCACCTGATCTCCTTCTTCATGGTCACCGTGGCACTCATCGTCATGGCAATGCCCGAGGGACTCCCCATGAGCGTCACCCTGGCACTGGCGTATTCCATGCGGAAGATGATCGCCACCAACAACCTGGTGCGCCGCATGCACGCCTGCGAGACCATCGGTGCGGCCACCGTCATCTGCACCGACAAGACCGGCACCCTCACCCAGAACCAGATGCGCGTGCAGCACTTCGCCTTCCCGGAATCCAAGGCGGCACTCCTGCAGCTGGCCATCGCCGCGAACTCCACCGCGGAGCTCTCCATGCCCGAGGACGCCGAGCCCGGCGCCGAGCCCATCCCCCTGGGCAATCCCACCGAGGGCGCACTGCTGCTCTGGCTCCACCAGAAGGGCGTGGACTACCAGGCGCTGCGGAAGCAATTCCGCTGCAATGCCGGCGACCAGTGGTCCTTCACCACTGAGCGGAAGTTCATGGCCACCCGGGGCTCCCATGATTCCCTGGGCGAGACTCCCTGGCTCTTCCTCAAGGGCGCACCGGAGATCCTCCTGAAGCGCTGCAACCGCCGCATGACTGACGGCGAGGACGCACCGCTCTCCGAGCAGGAAAAGGAGTCTCTCCTCCAGGAGATCCACCAGTGGCAGCTCCGCGGCATGCGAATCCTGGGCTTTGCCGGACGCCCCGCACCCGACATGCAGTCCGCTGACGAAAATGCCGTGGCGCAGGAGCTCATCTGGATGGGCTTCGCCGCCATCGCCGACCCCGTCCGCAAGGAGGTCCCCCACGCGCTCTCCCAGTGCCGAAATGCGGGCATCCGCGTGAAGATGGTCACTGGCGACAGTCCGGAGACCGCCCGCGAAATCGGCCGTCAGAGCCATCTCTGGAGCGAGGAGGAAGAGAAGGACGGTTTGCTGTTGACGGGTCCCGAATTCCAGGCGCTCTCCGACGACGAGGCGCGGAAGGCGGCCGCCAGCCTCCGAATCATGGCGCGTGCGCGTCCCAACGACAAGCTCCGCCTGGTGCAGTGTCTCCGTGAGCAGAACGAGGTGGTGGCAGTCACGGGCGACGGCACCAACGACGCGCCGGCGTTGAACAAGGCGGATGTGGGCATCGCCATGGGCAAGGCGGGCACCTCCGTTGCCAAGGAGGCCGCCGATATCATCCTGCTGGACGACTCCTTCCCCAGCATTGTCCAGGCGGTCCTCTGGGGCCGTTCCCTCTACCAGAACCTCCAGAAGTTCCTGATCTTCCAGCTCACGGTGAATTTTGTGGCGCTGGCCATCGCGATCCTGGGGCCCATCCTGGATCTTGAGATGCCGCTGACCGTCATCCAGGTGCTCTGGATCAACTTGATCATGGATACCTTCGCCGCCATCGCACTGGCCACTGATCCCCCCGACCCCGCCGTGCTGGAGGTGCCCCCCAGAGTCCCGGGTTCCTTCATCATCACACCCGCAATGTGCAAGCAGATCCTCTTCACCGGACTGCCCTGCCTGCTGGTGCTCCTGGGATTCCTCTTCTACATGCAGACGCACGGTCTGGAAATCCACGACGAGTGGTCCGAGACCCCGCACGCCACACAGCTCATGCTGACGCGCTTCTTCTGCCTCTTCGTCTTCCTGCAATTCTGGAATCTCTTCCGCGCGAAGTGCTGGGGAACCAAGGACTCCTTCTTCCTCCACGCAACCAATAACTCCGCGTTCCTCTGCATCGCCGCAATCATCCTCCTGGGACAGATCGCCATCGTGACCTTCGGCGGACAAATCTTCCGAACCGTCCCCCTGCCCCCACAAGAGTGGTTCATCCTCCTGATCGCCACCTCCCTCATTCTGCTGCCAGAGGCGTTCAAGCGCAAGCCACGGCAGAATTAGTGGCTAGCCATTAACGGGATAGTGAAAAGCGCCGCAGGCGCCCTTCCGCCTGGTGGCGGTAACTAGGATGCCGCCTTCGCTAACGGTGCTACCACCGGAGCGCTTTTTCCTAGCCGGGATCCAACCAAAGGAGGTCGGGGCTGCGCCCCCCGGACCCCCGCCGTCTAGCTTAGGTAGAAGATAGAAGGTAGTAGGTAGAAGGTTAAAGCGGCCCCGCAGGCGCTCTTCCGCCGCTGAATGCGGCGGTACCATTTCCCCCTTTCCCATTTTAGCGCGCCAATATGGGCGCGCGTGGCGCAATCGCCGGGTCTTCCCGGCGATGGGTTTCTGGCGAAGCCGAAACCCTGGCCTAACTTCCTCCTTCCTCCTTCCTCCTTCCTCCTTTTTTT
>CAZMWS010000206.1:0-3931 GCA_964570085.1 uncultured Lentisphaeraceae bacterium
GCCGCGAGATGCCCGCACCCAATCCCAATGATCCCAATGGCATGAATGGCATGAATGGCATGCCCGGCGCCTACGGTCCCGGCATGACCCCCATGGGACCCTCCGCAATGCCCAATACCCCCCGGCGATAAAAAAACACCCGCCCCGCGGGACGTTCATCGCCCGTAAAATAAAAAAAGGCCCCCGGATCCCCCGGACGAACACGGTCCCTCCCTCAACCAGGACCGCGGGTCGCCCCACGACACCGGGGGCTTTTTCGTAGACTCGACACCGTCCTTCTGGAGAATTCTTAAAACAGCCATGAGTGATACCTATAAGCTCGCTATCGAGGACCCCGAATTCCTGAATTCGGATTCCTGCCGCGGCATCCGCCTCCATCTGGAGTATCTGAAGCCGGAGGAGGTCCTGCGGAATAAGCGGATCGTCTCCACAGTGGTGATCTTCGGAAGTGCGCGGCTGGTCTCCCGGGAGACCGCGGAGGCCGCCATTGCGGAGGCGAAGGCGCAATTGGAGAAGTCCCCGGAGTCCGCCGAGGCAAAGAAGGCGCTCTCGCGCGCGGAACAGCAGCTCTCCAGCAGCAAATACTACGAGATGGCGCGGCAATTCGCGGGAATCGTCTCCACCTACGACCAGAATGCCTCCGATGGCTACGAGCTGGTGGTCATCACCGGCGGCGGACCCGGTATCATGGAGGCCGGTAACCGCGGCGCCTCCGAAATGGGCGCATATACCATCGGACTCAATATCACGCTGCCCTTCGAACAAAAGCCAAATCCCTATATCTCCCCCGATCTGAATTTCCGGTTCCACTACTTCGCAATCCGGAAGATGCATTTCATGAAGCGGGCGGCCGTCCTGGCGTGCTTCCCGGGCGGCTTCGGCACCATGGATGAGCTCTTCGAAGCCCTGACACTCGTCCAGACACGGATCGTCCCGCGAATCCCCATCCTGCTCTTCGGCTCGGAATTCTGGAAGAGTCTCATTAATTGGGATCGCTTTGTGGAGGAGGGCGTGATCTCCCCCGAGGACCTGGAGCTGATTACCTTCTGCGATTCGCCCTGGGAGGGCTGGAATGCCGTCCGGGAATTCTACCACAAGAAGAACCAGGATTATGCCACCGGCGAAGGAAAGGGCTCCGGCGCCACCACCGAAGAGGGCGAGGGATGACGCTTTTCTCACACGCCCTGGGACGACTCCAGAACGCCGGCATCGAAAATGCCTCCCAGGAGGCGCGGTGGATGACGGAGCTGCTCCCGCGGGAAAGCGCCCGCCACGGGATTCCCTCCGGCGAACTCCTGGATCACTGGCTCACCGAACGCTGCCAGGGCACGCCCTTCCAGTATGTGGTGGGTAGCGTCCTCTTCTATGAATGGGAGTTCCTGGTGGGACCCGGAGTGCTCATTCCCCGTCCAGAGACCGAGCTCCTGGTGGATGCGGCACTGAAGGAACTCCAGACCGCCCCCGCGGGAAGCCGCGTCCTGGATCTGTGCACCGGCTCCGGAGCAATCGTCCTCTCTCTGGCACTGAAACACCCCGAGCTCTCCTGCACCGGAGTGGATCTCTCCCCCGAGGCACTCTCCTGGGCAAAAAAGAACCAGGAGGCCCTCCACGCAACAAACTGCACGCTCCTGCAGGGCGATCTCTTCCAGCCACTGGAAGACACCACGGAGCGCTTCTGCCTCATTACCGCAAATCCGCCCTACGTGGCCCCCGAGGAATACACGGCCTTGCCCCCGGAGGTAAAGGACTACGAACCCCGCCTCGCCCTGGAGGCCGAAAACCACGGCCTCGCCCTGGAATTCAAAATCGCCCAGGAGGCCGTACACTATCTGGCGCCCAATGGTCTCCTCCTCATGGAAATGGGAGAAACCCAGGGACCCGCCCTCAAAGAATATCTCATCTCCCTCCAATACCACGACGTCGAAATCCTCACCGACCTCACCGGAAGACAGCGCTTCGTCTGCGGGCGCCGCTAGCGCGACGCCATAGAAAAAGGAGGAAGGAGGAAGGAGGAAGGAGGAAGTGTGGCCAGGGTTCCGCATCTGCGGAACCCCGCGCCGGGATTTCCCGCCGCGTGCGTAAAAAGCGCGCCAATGATGGGCGCGCTTGGCGCAATCGCCGGTAAATTCCGGCGATGGGTTTCGGCGTGCCGAAACCCTGGCCTAATTCCCTCCTTCCTCCTTCCTCCTTTTTCGCCAATCGATATTGAGCCGGTCGGCTCAATATTCGATTGGCTTGAAGCCCACGGCTTTCAGGAAATCGGGATTGGAGGGTTCGCGTTGGGAGAACTTCTCTTCGGTATTGATGTATCCCTGGTTGTAGGTGACTGCCAAAAGTGCGAAGAGCTTTTCCCATTCCCGGAGGGTCATTTCCGCCAGGGCATTCAGGCGCGTCTGCCGTTCCAACAAAGGCGCATTCGCCGTTTCCAGGGATTCCCATTCCAGGGTCGCGCGGCCCTCGGAACGCTGCTGGTATTCCGCAATATGACGGATCATATCCCGGTAGCGCAATTCGGAATACTGACTCACCAAGTTGAAACGCCACCAGGCACTGCCCTCCGGATCAAATTCCCGCGGACTGCCCTGGCTGAAGGGCAGCGGGGGCTCCGCTACCACCAGCGGCACGAAGGGCACCTCCGCCGGACGACCCATGGCAAGCCAGCAGACGCCACCGGGCTCCAGGATATACGCATAGCCGGTGTCCACCATGGAGATCGCGCGCTCCCAGGCGCCCATATTCTTCTCTTCGTCGTCGGTGGGACGGGCGTGATTGGGATTCCCCCAGGGACCGGCGGCGGCGCCTTTGGTGAGATCGAAGGGCGTGCCCTCCAGGTGGTCCCGGTAGATCTGGAAGAGCGTCTCCCGGCTCACGGGCTGGTCGGGGGTGACGGCGAAGGGGTATTCCTTGGTGAGGAAGCCCCCTTGTACATGCGTGGGGAGCTTCAGGGATGGCGCCAGGATGTCGAAGGTGCGCCAGACTCGCCGCAGGGAGTAGTGCGGATGGTGGTATTCGCCCTCGGAAATCATGGCGGTCCAATCCAAACCCGGATTCTCGCGGGACGCCTTTTCCAGCGCGGGACAGAGGATCTGGTCGGGGGAATCCGGATGCAGCTGGCGGATCCGGAAGAGATTCGCCTCCACGAAGACCTGTCCGTCCGGGACTCGCTGGGCGACCCAGAGTCCGCCGATGCCCTCGGGGGACGGCGCCATCTCCATGACCCAGCCCTCAATGCCATCGCCCACCAGTAGTGTCTCGCCTGTGCCATAGAGACCATATTCGTTGATCAGCGACCCCATGAGCTCGATGGCCTCACGGGCACCGGTACAACGCTCCAGCGCCACTCGCATGAGCTCCGAGGAGTAGAAGAGACGCTTTCCTTCTTCGGGATCGCAGAGGTTGTGCGCCTTGCAGGTGCATTCGCCAAACATCAGGCCCTTCTCGTTCAAGATGCCGTAGTTGCTGTCCAGATAGGCGTAGGTGTGGCGCACCTGCGGGATCTGTCCCACCGGCAGGGTCGGGAAGGACTGTCCCATGGAATCCCGATAGCGGTCCGCGCGCTCGGGATCATACAGCCTCGGAATCAGCTGCGCATTCCACTGCGGCAGCGCCTTCTCGCAAATGGCACTGGGATACACCGGACGCATTGCACCCTCCGACCAATCCCGCGCCGGCACAAAGACTACACGGTGATCCGCCAACGCATCATCACAGGAGTGCGCTACACGCATCCGGCCATCCGCACTGGCACCCGGCGTCACTAGAATCGTGGTGCAACTACCCGGCAGGGAGAAGGAAGAAGGGGAAAGGGGGGAAGAAAGAGGAGACATAAAGTTTAGAAAAAGGAGGAAGGAGGAAGGAGGAAGGAGGAAGTTAGGTCAGGGTTTCGCAGGCGAAACCCATCGCCGGGAAGACCCGGCGATTGCGCCAATGC
>CAZMWS010000207.1:0-3875 GCA_964570085.1 uncultured Lentisphaeraceae bacterium
GGTAGGCGGAAGAACTTAGGCGGGGGCACGGGGGCGGCAGCCCGACCTCCTTTGGTTGGATTCGGCAGTATGAAGAAGCTTCCCCCTCCGGAAGGCGCTAGGGGAGTCGCGTGGGGGTAGGGCCAAGTTGCCTTAATGGGCAAGCTGAAGTTTCTAATAGGGTAGACTCTAACCAAAGGACGGAGGGACCTTGGCCTCCCGTGCCCCCCCCCCTTAAAGACTTAGGGCTTTGAATTTGCGCGCCCATATTGGCGCGTCTGGCGCGCTCCTTCCTCCTTCCTCCTTTTTCGCCCAGAGTCAGCCGCCGCAGGGGGCAGACTCTGGGCGTTATATTATGCAGTTTTCGTTCCGGCCGATTTTGTTGTATGGCCGGGGCAGATTTTTGATCTCGTATGGAGAGTGAGTTATGAGTTTCACGAGAAAAGTGACGACCGCCCGTATGGAATATGACGGGAAGGAGTTTGAGTTTCCCGTATTGGAGGGAGACATGGGCGAGCGTGGACTGGATATTCGCACGCTTCGTCAGGCTACTGGTCTTGTTACCTACGATCCCGGCATGGCGAATACCAGTGTCTGCGAGAGCAACATCACTTTTGTGGATGGCGACAAGGGCATTTTGCGCTATCGCGGCTACGACATCGAGGACCTGGCGGAGCACTGCTCTTTTTTGGAGGTGGCGTATCTGCTGGTGCATGGCTTCCTGCCGACTCCCAGCGAGTATAACTCCTTCAGCCATCTGATGAACCAGCACTCCATGCTCCACGAGAATATGCGCAACTTCTTTGCGCTGTATCCGGATCATGCGCACCCCATGGCGATTTTGTCCTCCATGGTGGTCTCCCTCTCTACCTTCTATCCCGAGCTGGAGGAGAATTCCACCGAGGCCATCGATGTCACCGTGGCGCGGCTGCTCTCCAAATTGCGCACCATCGCCGCCTTCTCCTACAAGAAATACAAGGGCGAGCCCATCGTCTATCCGCGGCCGGATCTGCGCTACTGCGAGAATTTCCTGAACATGATGTTCTATACTCCGGTGAACAGCTACGAGCCGGATCCCGTGGTGACCCGCGCCCTGAATCAGCTGCTGATCCTGCATGCCGACCACGAGCAGAACTGCTCCACCTCCGTGGTGCGCTCCGTGGGCTCCAGCCAGGCGAATCTCTATGCCTGCATCTCCGCCGGCATCTGCGCGCTCTGGGGACCCCTCCATGGCGGCGCCAACCAGCGCGTGCTGGAGATGCTGGAGGAGGCGTATCACTCTGGCGTGAGTCCGAAGGTCCTGGTGGAGAAGGCGAAGAACCGCAACAACCACTTCCGGCTCTTCGGATTCGGTCACCGCGTCTACAAGACCTACGATCCCCGCGCACGTGTGGCAAAGAAGATCTGCACGCAGGTCATCGACCACCTCTCCCACAAGGACCCCCTCCTGGACTACGCGCAGGAGCTGGAGTCCGTGGCGCTGGAGGACTCCTACTTCCAGGAGCGGCATCTCTATCCCAATGTGGACTTCTTTACGGGATTGGCCTACCGCGCCATGGGAATCCCCCTCAATATGTTCACCGTCATGTTCGCACTGGGACGACTCCCCGGATGGATCGCACAGTGGCTGGAGCAGCGGGACGGCGAGGGGCGCATCGTGCGGCCTCGTCAGCTCTACGTGGGACCCGTCCACCGCACCGTGGCCGAGACCCTGGCAAGCAAGCCCTATATCCACCCCGGACGGTAGAAAACAACCGGCCCCAAGGCCATCCACCGTCTCCCCAAACGCGCCAGACGCCGCCAGCCGTAGCCCACTCTTTCACGGGCTGCGGGGCGGCGTCCGGTTCTTTCCGGGGACACCCGCGAAAACTCTTTTCTTTCCTCTTCTTTCCCCCCGCCATGCGATTCCGACCGTGCATTGATCTCCACCAGGGATGCGTGAAGCAGATTGTGGGCGGGAGCCTCCGGGATGGACAGGATGACCGCCCTGGCTCCGCACGGGAGAACTTCGTTTCCACGCAGCCACCCGCCTGGTATGCCCGGAAATATCACGACGACGGCCTTTCGGGCGGCCACGTGATTCAGCTGGGCACGGGCAATGAGTCCGCGGCGCGGGAGGCGCTCTCCGCTTGTCCCGGTTTTCTGCAACTTGGTGGCGGCGTGAATCCCTCCAATGCCCAGCAGTGGCTGGATGCCGGCGCGTCTGCGGTAATCGTCACCTCCTGGCTCTTTGCGGACGAGGAGTATTCCCCGGAGCGGCTGAAGCAGCTCTCGGTGGTGGTCCCCCGGGAGCGCCTGGTGGTGGATCTCTCCTGCCGGAAGGTGGAGGGCGAGTATCGTGTGGCGTGCCGCCGTTGGCAGAAGCTCACTTCCTTGACCCTGAACCGCGAGACCTTCCTGCGCTTGGGCGACTCCTGCGGCGAATTCCTGATCCACGCCGTGGATGTGGAGGGCATGCGGCAGGGCATCGACCGCGAATTGGTGGAACGCCTGGCCGAGTGGTGCCCCTTCCCCGTTACCTACGCCGGCGGCATCCGCTCCCTGGAGGATGTGGAGGTCATCCGGACGCTCGGCGGCGGAAAGTTGGATTTCACCGTGGGGAGTGCACTGGATCTCTTCGGGGGGGATCTCCCCTACGATGTGCTGAAGCAATATGTCTGACGATTTCTTCCCAGAATACACCCACTGCACCCTCTGTCCACGACAGTGCGGCGCCGACCGCACCTCCGAACACCGGGGCTTCTGCGGCGAGGGCGCTACTCTCCATATCGCCGCCGTGGAGGCGCATTTCGGCGAGGAGCCGCCCCTGGTGGGACACGACGGCAGCGGCACCGTCTTTCTGACGGGCTGCACCTGCGGATGCTTCTTCTGCCAGAACTACCAGCTCTCCCAGGAACACGTGGGGGAATACCTTACGGTCGCACAGCTGGTGGAACGACTCCTGGCGTTGGAAGCCCAGAGCGTCCGGAATGTGAATCTGGTGACCCCCGATCACTACTGGCCCCATCTGCGCGCCGCCATCGCCGCACTCCGCGAGGCGGGATCCAGTCTCCCCGTGGTCTGGAATAGCGGTGGATACAGCACCCGGCAGACTCTCCTGGATGCCCTGGACCACGGCGTGGAGATCTTCCTGCCCGATTTCAAATACGCGACTCCCGAGCTGTCGCGGCTTTGCATGGGCCGCGATGACTATCCGCAGGTGGCGCTGGAGGGGATCTCCCTGCTGGTGGACCGCGCGGGCTTCCTGCGACCCTTTGACGAGACCGGCGAGATGGCCGCCACCCGTGGCGTGCTGGTCCGGCACCTGGTGCTTCCCGGCGAAGTGGAGAACTCCCTGCGCATTCTGGATCTGCTGGCGGAGCACTTCGGACCCATGCTGCCCATCTCCGTAATGCGACAGTTCCGACCCATGCCCGAATGCTTCGCTCGCGGAAAATTCACCCGCGTGGTCAACGACGAGGAATACGCGCAGGTCATGGAACACGTCCAGGAACTCGGCTTCCAACGCGTCTTTCTCCAACCCGATTGCGGAGACAAGAACTTCGTTCCCGATTTCAAACACCCCGGCGAGGCATTCCTTGGCAACGCACTCGCGAAACAGGCGCGGCACTAGTCGCCAACGTAAGTACTTAGCCATTAGTGGTTAGTGGCTAGTTTGCAAGGCGCCGCAGGCGCTCTTCCGCGGCTTGGGCCGCGGTACCGTACCGCCGGTAGGCGGAAGAGCCTAGGCGGGGGTTCGGGGGCGGCAGCCCGACCTCCTTTGGAGATCTTCCTGCAAAAGCCGCGCTTGGAAGGCACGCGTGTAGGCTAGACACGCGCCGCTTTGCGGCCCAAAAGCTGCCGTAAGTACTTAGCCATTAGTGGTTAGTGGCTAGTTTGCAAGGCGCCGCAGGCGC
>CAZMWS010000208.1:0-483 GCA_964570085.1 uncultured Lentisphaeraceae bacterium
ATTCAGGTCCTCGGCGAGAAGGTGGGTGTTCTTTCGCCGGAAGGACATCAAGGCATAGCCCGTCAGCATGGCCAACGCCGCAAAAAGGCCATACCAGCGCAGCTGGAAGGCGCCTTGGGATAGAATGACGGCGTCGGGCAGAGAAAACATGCGAAAGCCGGGAAAGGGAAGGGTAAGAGAATAGAAAGAGATAGCTTTTTGCCGCGTATGGCGCCGTTGTGGGCGTCTGTTGCGGGAAATGGGTACGCCTCCCTGCCGGCGCGGGATTGTGCGGGGCGGGGAGGCGCGGGGTGTCGCCGAGGGCGGCTCTCAGGGGAGTGTCCGGCAGACGGGATGCGGGTCCCGTCCGCCGGCGTGTCTCCAGAGGCCGTCAGGCGACTTTGCGTGGACTACATGTACAGCGGTCCGAGGAACTGGCAGGCGCGGAAGTCGTCGCCGCCGAAGCGGGTCCACATGGTAGGACGGAAGATGTCCTCCTTGGGG
>CAZMWS010000208.1:493-3860 GCA_964570085.1 uncultured Lentisphaeraceae bacterium
GTTGCACATATCCACGGGGATGCGGAGCATGGCGCACAGGGTGACCATATCGGCACCGATGTGACCCAGGGAGCTGGCGTCGTGGTTGGGGCCGATGTTGTTCATGTACTCGAAGGAGCTCATGCCGCGGGGAGTCCAGAAGGTCTGGGGCCAGGTGGGATCGGTGACCTTCTTGATGTGCTCCTCGACCTTCTTGGGCAGCTGCACGGACTCGCCTTCCACAACGGAGAAGGTCAGCATGTTGTCGATGCAGTTCATGCGGTAGGAGGTGATGGGCATTCCACCGGGGGTGGTGAACTGGCTGGAGAGGCCGTCGCCGGGGAAGTAGGTCAGGGCGGCGTTCATGTAGTTGGTGCTCTTCAGCAGAGCGGCCATCAGGGCGTCCTGGAGCTTCTTGCTGGCGTTGAACATCTTCCACAGGGTCTGGATGGAGACGTCCTTCTTCACGCCGGCGATCTTCCACAGATCCACGCCGAACTCGAGGGCGGCGGCGCCGGAGTTGCGCTTGTCAATGATGCCGTTGGGGCAGACCTTCGACACATCCACGCCGGTGGCCTTCTTGATGGAGTTGGGAGTCCAGTTGGTGCGGATATCCGCGAAGAGCTGGGGTGCGCCGCCGGTCAGCAGGTTGCCGATCAGCATGCCCATGCCATTCTTGGAGTCGTTCTCGGTGGCCCAGGGAGTGGGGGCGTGGAAGCCGTTCCAGTCCCAGGAGGAGTTCATCAGGCTCTCGGTGACATCGAAGTTCGGGTTGAAGTCGGTCCACTGGCGCTGACCCTGGGAGCCGCCGACGATGGCGTTGACGCCCTGGGCGTATTCCACATTGGGCTCGAAGCCGAATTTCTTTCCGGCCTTGGGATCGCAGAGGACGCCATTGCCGTGGAGCAGATCCCGGCAGATCAGCGTCATCTTCAGGCACTTCTCGATGAGCTCCTTGTCGTTCAGGGCGAAGCGGCGGGTCTCGGGCTTGTTGAGCCAGGTCTTCTGGAACTGGTCGAACCACTTGATGGCCTTCTTCAGCTCGTCGTGGTCGTAGTAGTTGGCCTGGATGCGGCCGTTCAGGATGCATTGGTCAACGGAGACCACGCCCATGCCCAGATACTGGGAGAAGAGATTGCGGCGCACATCGCTGCCGATGATGCCCATGGCGACACCGCCCACGGACAGGTAGTTCTTGCCGCGCATGTAGCCCACTGCGGCGGCGGCGCGTGCGAAGCGGAGGATGCGGGTGGCCACGTAGTCGTTCAGCGGGCCTTCCTCATCTTCCAGATCGGGGGAGTACACGCAGAAGATGGGACGCTTCTTCTCGTCCATGCAGGCGCAGAAGGCCTTCAGCCACACGGCGCCGGGGCGGTCGGTCTGGTTCAGACCGTAGGCGCACTGCTGCCACTCGGAGGAGCCGATGCCCATGCCGGCGCCGACCAGCTCGTCGATGTAGCTCCAGGAGCGGCCGACCCAGATGTTTGCGGAGACGCCCTGGGTGGCGTAGTATTCCTGGGCGCGGGCGGCGGTGCGGGCGCCGTAGACGATCTCGGGGGCGACCACCACGCGGACGGGGGTGCCGTCGGGCAGCGCCACATTCTGGGTGATCAGATCATAGACCTTCTCGGCCATGCGCCAGGTGCGCTCCACATTGTCCTCGTGGGCGCCAACGCGGCCGTCAGCGACGGGGGTGATGGCGATGGTGGTGGTGGGACCCAGCACCTTCTTGTCGGCTTCCTGGAAGGAACGCGCGGTCTTTGCCAGCTTGTTGAAATCGGGACGATTCTTGTCGGCCATGGTGATTTCTCCTAGTGTGTTTTCTTGTGTGGTTTCGCGGGGGTTGTCTCGCGAACTACGTGTGAGGAACGGAACGGAACAAAAGAGCGGAGTGTTTCGGGGGATGCGGGCAGATTTCGCCAGCATTGGAAGAGGAGTGCGCCGGTTTGGGGCTCATAGAGGGCCACCTCTCCGCGGTCTTTCCAGGCGGGGAGGGCGGCGGCGAGGGCGCGGTTGGCGAGGGGTGTCCGGAAGGCGTGGTGGAAGTGTCCCACTAGCACGATGCGCTGCGGCGTGGAAGCGAGCAGCGCCTTTGCCCAGGCGGTGAATGCCGCCGCGGGAAAGAAGGGCTTCCGTTTTCTGCCGTGGCGCTCCAGGCACCGCTTCAGGAGATTGACGACGCAGCCGGCGAAGGGCATCCACTTCAGGAGGACATGCGCCAGTGCGCTCTTGCTCCACCAGCGGAAGATCCGGTGTCCCCGGGGCGCTGCGGCCATATCGCCGTGTGCCAGGAGGCAGTCCCCCAGCGCGATGCCATCCTCTGCGCAGGCAGTGAAGGCGTCCCCCTGGTGCGCTGCAACGAAGAATTCGTGGTTCCCCTCCAGGAAGAGAATCCGCCTCCGGGATTTCTCCCGACGGCACCACTCCAGGAATTCCCGGTGATGCGGTTCCTGCAGGCGGGGGACACCCACCCACAGGTCCATGACGTCGCCTAGAAAGACGACGTCGTATTCGGTGCCTTCAATCCACCGGAGCATCTCCCGGAAGCGTTCCAGGGAGATGCCCGAGGACTGTACGTGCGCATCGGCTACTAGCAGCCATGCGCGCTGTGGCGTGTCCTCCGCCGGAGGCGCAAAATCGAGGGGCTGGAAGCGGAAGGACACGTCGGGAGGTGAGGAAGGTCTAGTTACTTTTTCTTGGAGCGGCCGCCCTTCTTGGCAGCGGGCTGAGCCTCGGCGACGACGGCCTCCTCGGCCTTCTCCTCGTGGTCGTGGTGATCGTGGCAACCGCAGTCGCATTCGTCACCGTCCTCGAAGTCGTCTTCGCATCCGCAACCGCAACCGCATTCGTCCTGCTCTTCGAGCATCTCGGGGATGAGGTGTGGCAGCAGTGCGTCCTTGAAGTCCTTTTCGGACTTGAGATTCTTGGGGAGTCCGTCCACGGCCTGCCAGTATTCCACGAATTCGGTGGATTCGCCGGGTTCCAGGGTCTCCAGGGGTCCCAGCAGTTCCATTTCGGTGAAGGTCTTGCAGGTGTAGCACTCGGAGATGCAGCCGTTGTCGGGATACTCGGCGTCGTAGACGTCGAAGTATTTGATGATGGCCTGTCCGTTGTTGACGTATGCGACCCAGCGGCAGGTGTTGTTGACGCCCAGCTTCAGGGCGCCCTCCACCTTCGCGTCGTGGGCGACGGTGATCAGGTCCTTGCCGATCTTCAGGCGCTTGTCCTGCAGGTTGGTGTAGGGCCAGAAGTTCAGGGTGCGGTCCGGCGCAAAGGGATCCGCCTCGCTTTCGTCGACGGGGGTGCCCATGGGCACCACGCAGGTGCCGCCGGTGGCCATCTGTGCCAGGGTCCAGGGAGCCAGCTTGATGGCCCACATTCCGGTGTT
>CAZMWS010000209.1:0-3856 GCA_964570085.1 uncultured Lentisphaeraceae bacterium
AACTAGCCACTAGCCACTGATGACTAAGTACTTACGGCGCGTCCGCGCCGCAGGCGGGGGGCACGGGGGGCGCTAGCCCCGACCTCCTTTGGTTGGGTCATGGTCGGCAAAATGCAACGGTTTGTGGGTGTGCCGTCTTAGCGCGAAGATGGCTACACCGTCCCGCGGCAAGAGCCGCGGAAGAGCGCCTGCGGCACCTTGCAAACTAGCCACTAGCCACTGATGGCTAAGTACTTAATTAGCGCCTGCGGCACCTTGCAAACTAGCCACTAGCCACTGATGGCTAGCCACTAATTCAGAAGCCCGCGTTTCGGAGGGTCTCCAGGGAGATGTTCGAGGTGTGTTTCTGGAAATCGGCCAGGTATCGCCCTACGATATCGGCCTCCAGATTCACGCGGGAGCCGTTCTTCAGCAGATGGAGATCGGTGTGTTCCCAGGTATGGGGGATGAGGCAGACCGAGAAGGACTCCGCGGTGCACTTCGCCACCGTGAGGGAGACGCCATTGATGGTCACGGAGCCCTTCATCACCAACGGGAAATCCGCAGGATCCGGACGGTGAATGGTCAGGACGCGGTCGCCATCGCGGACCTCCACGCTCAACACCCGCTCCGCACAGTCCACATGTCCCTGGACGATGTGTCCGCCCAGCCGATCGCCCACCGCCAGCGCGGACTCGATGTTCACCTTCTGGCCAGCGGTGTATTCCCCGAAAATGGTCCGACGAAGAGTCTCCTGGAGGCAGTGGAAGGTGCAACGGGAGCCCTCCAGGGCGGCGATGGTCTGGCAGACGCCATCCACGGCAATGCTGTCGCCCAGTTTCAGGGATTCGGGCGGCAGGGCGGTATCCACCACCAGCCGCGCGCCATCCTGGCGGGTCTGGAGGGAGAGGACGGTCCCCTGTGCTTGCACAATGCCAGTAAACATAGTGGACTACTTACAGTTGTCGGGGTAAGCGATGTAGAGGAGGTCCTCACCCACCATCTCCAGACGAATCCGCGAGAGATGCACGGCGGCATCCAGGGATTCGGGGGCGGTGCCGCCCACGGCGGGAATGGAGTCGCGTCCACCGATGATCTTCGGCGCCAGGAAGAAGTAGATCTGATTGACCACGCCGCAGGAGAGCGCGTTGGCGGCCAATTCGCCGCCGCCCTCGATAAGAAGGACGGTCTTTTCCTCGGCACCCCAGATGGAGAGGAAGGTATCCCAGGCCTCGGGAGTATCGGGCTGCGCCTCCACCAGCGGCCGATCCGTCGCCATAGTGAGGTGCAGATCGCTGGGGAGGGGCTGGCTCGTCCAGACCACGGGCACCGGCTGCCGCTGCCAATTCGGGGGTTCGCGGACGGTGAGCTGCGGATTATCGCGGCGCGCGGTCTGTCCGCCCACCATGATCATGTCGGAGAGCTGCCGGAGGCGATGCGCGCGGCGGCGTGCCTCGGGACCCGTGATCCACTGGGATTCGCCGTTGGGCAACGCGATCTTTCCGTCCAGAGAGAGTCCCAGCTTCAGAATGACCCAGGGGCGCTTCCGCTGGATCCACCAAAAGAAGTGCTCGTTCAGACGCTCGCACTCCTCGCGACAGACATCGGTGACCACCTCGATGCCGGCGGCCTGGAGGCGCTCCACGGCAGCGCCGCTATGAGCGGGATTCTTGTCCAGGCATCCCATGACCACGCGGCGGATTCCGGAGCGGATGATTGCCTCGCAGCAGGGCGGGGTGCGTCCGGTGGTGGTGCAGGGTTCCAGGGTCACATAGAGGGTGGCGTGGGAGAGATCTGCGCCGGGGGGCAGCGCCTGCAATGCGCGGATCTCCGCGTGCGCCTCGCCCGCCTTTGCGTGAAAGCCCCGGGAGAGCTCATGGTCCTCCGTGGCAATCACGGCGCCGACCATGGGGTTCGGAGAACAAGTCCCCCAGCCCTTCTCCGCCTCCTGCAAGGCGATCTGCATCCATTGTCGATCTATGTCACTAAGCATGTCAGTGCGTGTTCTTGGTGCCGGTTTCAGAAAAGGAATCGGTCAAAAGAAAGTGATTCAGCGTCCCAGGAGGATCCTGAGGAGGAGCGCCAGTGCGGGAATGGGGTTCCAGAAGGAACCGTGTTTCCGGGCAGTGCGGTAGGTCTCGCGGCGCGCCAAAGCGCGGGAGCTATTGGCCAGACCGCCCAGCTGCATGTGGACGCCCGCGGGCTCCGGGAGATAACGCCACTTTACACCATGGATCCGACAGCGCCAGACGAAATCGTAATCCGCTGCAATGCGCAGCGTGGCGTCGTAGAGTCCCACGCTCTCGTAGACGCTCCGGCGGAAAAAGGTCCCCGGATGCGGCACCGGCATCTTCCAGGAAAGCCGTGAAAGCGGCTGCGGATGGAAGACCCAGGACTTCCCGGGCTCCGGATGATCCATGGACACCGGCACCGAGACCGCGCCCAACTCGGGATCCGCGCCGAAGGCCTCGCAGACCCGCGACAGGAGCGTGGGCTCGTACCAGTCGTCGGCATTCAACAAGCCAATCACCTCGCCCTGCGCTTCACGGAGCGCCTGGTTCCAGGCATTGGGAATCCCCGCTTCGCCAGGCACACGCTTCTGCGGCTCCACGATCAGCGGGATTCCACGCTCCTGAAAGCGCGGACGATATTCCTCCAGCAACGACAGAGTGCCGTCAGTAGACCCACCATCCACCACGCGATACTCCGCGGGGACCACCTCCTGCGCCAGCACGGAATCCAGGGTCCGCGACAGGGTCTTCTCTGCATTCCAGCAGATGGTAATCAGCGTGACAGCGGGAGCGCTCATGGTGCCTTGGGGGAAGAGTCCGACGATGCGTCGTCCTCGCGGCGTGCCGTAAGGATGGCGATCTCCCGGGTAAGGAGGGTGATCTGGCGCTCCAATCGGCGGAATTTCGCCAGAATCACCAGGATTGCGGCGTATCCGGCCAAGACAGCCAGGTAGAAGAGGAGATCCGTGCCGCGGCCCACGCCCACCTTCGCCGCCAGCCAATTGGTGGTCTCGGGAAAGAGCACCAGAAGCGTCCCGCCCAGCAGCTGCACCGCCAGGAAGAGCCGCGTTGCCAGGCGGCTCCGCAGCGCCAGCAGCGCGCAGAGGGTCAACAGCAGCAATCCGCCGATGAGAATGACGCGGATGGCCATCTAGCGGACCTCCTCGCGCACGGGCTCGGCCACGGGGATCTCCGCCTTCGCGGATTCCTCCACGCGACCGCTGGCGCCCTCGGCCTCCAGACGCGCCTTCAAGCCGCGGTAGTCGGTCTTTCCGGTGCCCAGCAGCGGGATCTCCTCCCAGCGATGGACCTCGCGGATGGAGCAAATGGGCGGGAAGCCCTCTTCGCGCAAAATGCGATTGACCTCCTCGCGCTCCACTGGCATGGTGGCCACCAGGCAGATGACAGGTGCGTCATCGGGACCATAGGTCTCCACGGCCAGCGCGGGACCCTTCACCGCCGGATTCTGGAAATGCTTCAGGAGGGTCTCCTCGATGGCAGGCAGCGAGACCATCTCACCGCCGATCTTCGTGAAGCGCTTCAGACGCCCCTTGAAGAAGATGAAGCCATCCTGGTCCATCTGGACCAAATCGCCGGTGCGATACCAGTTGCGGCCCTCGCGGAGCACGAAGGGACTGGGCCCCTTGTAGCCCAGATAGCCGCCAAAGACGGTCTCGCCGCAGACCACCAGCATGCCGGTCTCACCGGGTCCCAGCACACGCTTGCAGGACTCGTCCATGACCACGCCACGGGTGCAATCCAACAGCTTACCCACGGAGTCCTTGCGATACTGGCGGGGCTTGTTGAGGGAGACCACGGGACCGCACTCGGTGATGCCGTATCCCTCGCAGAGCTCGGCCAAGGGC
>CAZMWS010000210.1:0-3777 GCA_964570085.1 uncultured Lentisphaeraceae bacterium
CCAGATCCAGCTCCAGGTGTTCGTCGGGTTTCGGGGCTCTGCCGGCGATTGCCTCCAGGCACTGCGCGAGCATCTTGTAGGTGGGGGTATCGGGAGCGGGCTCCTGGGAGGCCTGCGGGGTCTCCACGGCCTCGCCGTTGAGCTCCTTCTGGATGATGTGTCGGCGGATCTTCCCCAGTCGTGTGCGGGGAAGCGGGTGGTTCCAGAGGATCAGGCTGCTCAGGCGCTTGTAGGAGGGCGCGGCAAGATTGTAGGGCTCCAGGATCTGGTCCACCAGGGTCTCCTGGATGTTGACGATGTTCTTCTTCTTCAGCGCCTCCATGTCGGGGACTGCCACCACGGCCAGATGCCCATTGTGCTCGGTGACCGCCCATTCGGTGAGGAGTCCCTGGACGTATTTGGAGAAGCTCTCTTCCAGGTCGGCGGGATTGATGTTCTTGCCGTTGCCCAGGATGATGAGCTCCTTCTTGCGCCCGGTGAGGAAGAGGAAGCCGTCCTTGTCCACATATCCCAGGTCGCCGGTGTGGAGCCAGCCGTCGGGAGTGAGGACCTGTGCGGTCTCTTCGGGGCGGTGGTAGTATCCCATCATCACATTCTTGCCCTTGACCAGCACCTCGCCGTCCTCAATGCGCACCTGGTTGCAGGGGATGGGGATTCCGGGGGAGCCGGGTCGGACGCGTCCGGGGCGGGTGAAGGAGATCATGGGGGCGGTCTCGGTCATGCCGTAGCCCTCCAGCAGCTCGAAGCCCAGGGCATAGAAGTCGCGGATGAGCTCGGGATCCGCGGCGGCGCCGCCGCTGGCGATGTATCGGATGGAGCCGCCGAAGGTATCCTGGACCTTCTTGAAGATCTTTCGGGAGAGTGCCAGGGAGTGTGCGCCGCGGCAGACGCGGAAGAGTGCGCGGGCGGCGACGCTGGCGCGGATCTTCTGCATGATGGCATTGCGGAAGAGCTCCAGGAGCCGTGGCACTCCGACAATGAAGGTGCAGTGGTGTTTCTGGAGGGTCTCCAGGATGGAGGGACCCGTCATCTCCGGTGCCAGCACCGCGGTTGCGCCGATGGAGAGCGGCATGATCAGGCTGCCCATGAGTGGGTATGCGTGGTGCAAGGGCAGGATCACCATCACGCGATCCGCGGGAATGAAGACCTCGATTTCGTGACCCACGGAGTTGGTGTTGGCAAAGAGGTTCCCGAAGGAGAGCATGACGCCCTTCGGCGCTCCCGTGGTGCCCGAGGTGTATACCAGCAGCGCCAACTCCTCGTCCGGACTCTCGCCAAGGGCCTCGGGGACCTCAGAGGCGGAAGAATCACCACTCTCCGAGGCGTCCTGCGAGATCTTCGACAGGGAGTCCAACGACATGACCACCGGAGACCAGCCGTCCAATAACTCCAGCGCCTTCGAGAGCTTTGCGTGGGTCTTGCCGTCGGTCCAGACTACCGCCGGACGGCAGTCCGACAAGATGAAGGCGATCTCTTCGGGAGTGGACATGAAGTCCACCGGCACCGCCACGCCCCCCATGTGCCACACGCCATAGAAGGCGCAGATCCACTCCAGGCTGTTGGCACCCAGCAACACCACGCGGTCGCCCTTGGAGGCGTGCGCCTTCATGACGGCGCTGGTGTGGGCGATGGCGGAGGCCAGGGCGCGGTAGGAGAGATGACGGTCGCCGCAGACGAGGGCGTCTTTGTCGGCAAAACAGAGCCACTTCATAGCAGGAAAGAGAAAAAAGCAGGGGAGGGGGAGGAAAATAGGGAGACCCCGCGCGTATCCGCGGGGGCGCGAATTCAAGTACGAACTTTCAGAAAAGAAAATAGCATGCCATCGGCTTTTTGAGGGAGAGGAGTCGGAGAAAACCGCATGGAATCTGCAAAAAATGCATATATTATCTGCAAAATTTGTAGGATACTGTGGGGAGATCCCCTGTTTTCTTGGGAATCGGGAGGTGTTTTTGATGAGCGAGGCGTTTTTTACATCGGAGGAGTGGGAGTTGGCGGGGAGCATTGGTCGGCTGGCCTTCGCCAATCCCTTCGGGGAGGAGCGCACCGCGCTGGAGCGCCGGATTTTGGGGAGGCGCTACCGCAGTTCCTACCGTGTCTGGAACAGTGTGGATGGCGAGTCCTCGGTGAACCGGAATCTGTCGTCGTTGGAGGAGCGCTGTGATTTCCTGGTGCGGCAGGGGGTCTCCCGCTGGGGGGCGCATGGCGCGAGGCTGGATGTGGCGCAGCTGGCCTCCTGGGATCTGTTGTGCCTCTACTGGCTCTTTTCGCGCCATCGGGAGGCGATGTGCCGGAATGTCTATTTGGGGCTGGGGTCGGAAAAGGCGACGGCATCGCTCTATGACGCCTTCCAGCGGGAATACCACGGACTGCTCTCCCTGCCTGGACGCACCGTCCCCACGGCGTATTCTCCGGAGGGAGTCTTTGCACTGATGCACCAGCTGCACCGCGCATTCAATTATATCTACGATTTCATTGCGGGCGGCACCCTGGCGGCGGGGGAGCTCCGGGGCGCCATCTGGCAGTCGGTCTTCACCTGCGATCTGGGGCGATACTACCGCCAGCTGCGGGGAAAGATGAATCGCATGACGACCCTGGTGACCGGGGAGTCGGGAACGGGAAAGGAGCTGGTGGCGCGCGCCATCGCGCTCTCCCAATACATACCCTTCGATCCCGCCACCGGTCAATTCGCCTGCCGGCATCAGGAGTGCTTCCATCCCGTCCAGCTCTCCGCAATGCCGCAGACGCTGGTGGAATCCGCACTCTTCGGACACGCCCGCGGCGCCTTCACCGGCGCAGTCACTTCCCGAACGGGATGCTTCGAGTCCTGCTCTCCGCAGGGATGCATCTTCCTGGATGAAATCGGCGAGGTGGCTCCCGAGACCCAGGTGAAGCTCCTGCGACTCCTCCAGACACGGCAATTCCAGCGCATCGGCGAGGAACGCACCCGGCTCTTTCCCGGAAAGGTGGTGGCCGCCACCAACGCCAATCTCCAGGAACGCTGCCGACAGGGCACATTCCGAAAGGATCTCTTCTTCCGAATCTGCTCCGATGTCATCCAGACCGCACCCCTGCGCACCCTCATCGATGGACAGGAACAGGAGCTCCGGCAGTTCGTCGTGGTCCTCACAAAGCGCGTCCTGGAGGGCACCGAGGCGGAGGAGTTCGCCGACCACGCGCTCCGGTGGATCGTGGAACACCTGGGAATGGAATACCCCTGGCCGGGAAATGTCCGCGAACTGGAACAGTGCCTCCGCAATCTCCTGATCCGCGGGGAATACCTCCCCGCACAAGCCCCCGTCGATGATACAAATCCCATAGACCCCCTGGAGGCCGCCCTCGCACAACGCGACTACACCGCCGACGAGGTCATGAAAGCATATCTCCAGGCACTCCAAAAACGCGAAAAGACCCTCGCCGCCGTGGCAAAACACGCCGGGCTGGACCCGAGGACTGTGAAGAAGTATTTGACGGTCGAATGAAATCGACCGGCAAATACTTCTTCAATGAGGAATGAGGAATGAGGAATGAGGAATGAGGAATGAGGAATGAGGAGTTGTGGCCACTCTGCAGTGGGCCTTGCCGGTGCCCCAGCACCGGCAAACCGCCGGCGGCGCCGTAAAATTGGCGCCGCAGTTGTGAATTAGGAATCATGCGCTGGCGCGCAGTGTGCAGTGTGTGGGGAATAAAAATGGTGCCGCCGGTAGGCGGAAGAGCACCGCAGACACCGCTTTAACCTGCTACCTACTACCTCCTCCCTACTGTTTTCGGGCGGGGGCG
>CAZMWS010000211.1:0-3770 GCA_964570085.1 uncultured Lentisphaeraceae bacterium
GATACTGGTCCATCGGCTCCGCGCACTGGGCGCGGGCTTCCTCAACGACCACGAGACCCTGGAGACCGTCCTGCCCTCCATGCTCCAGAAGGCGATGGCGGAACACCTGCAGGAGGAGCCCATCATCGGCATCCTCTGGCCAGAACGCGTCCGACTCCGCCAGCGGATGCTGGATTGCCTCCGCTTCGACCGGCAACTCCCCGATTTCTCCTTAAGCGCGCGGCTACGACAGTGCCTCCAGAATGGTCGATTCCTCTGGGGCTTCGGGAATCCCCGCGATCTGGGACCCGATCTCCCGGAGGTGTCGCTCCATCGCGCGGGGCTCTTTGAGAATGACCGCTGGAAGAGCGCGCCGGATGCCTGGGAGTGCTATCGGCGCTGCCTGGCGGTCCGCCTGGAGACCCGGCAATTCTTTGGCGCCGCATACTACGGCCGGCCCTTCTTCACCGGACTGGAGGCGCTCCTGGATACCTGGAAGACCGCCGTCCTCCTGGCACGTATCCACGCCGCCTCTCGAAAGGACAATGTCCTCAATGCCTTCGACGGGCAATTTGCAACCGGGCTGTTGGATCACATCCACGGTCGCATGACACGGGGGACCATTCTGTGAACAGCAAAAACTCCATTCCCTCCATCGTCGTGATCGTGGCGGCCGGCGGCACCGGCGCGCGCTTCGGTGGCGATAAGCTCCTGGCGCTTTTGGAAAATGGCGAGACGGTCTTTGCTCGCTGCCTGCACAATCTCCAGGGACCCGGTGTCTCCTTCGTGGTCCCCGCACGCGATCCCTCCGCCCTCCAGAAAGCCCTCCCGGAAGAGCTTGCGGCGGAGGTCAGCTGGGTGCCTGGCGGCGATACCCGCGCCCACTCCGTGGGGAAGGCGCTGGATTTCTTGGCAGAGCGGGGCGTGCTTCCCGACGCCATCGCGGTTCACGACGGCGCCCGTCCCCACGCCACCTACGCGCTCTTGCAGGAGTGTTGGGGGCTCCTCCAGCGGGATCCCGCGGCTTGCGGAGTGATTCCCTTCCATCGGGTGACCGATACCATCCATATTGCAGATCCCGCCTCCGGCGCGCTCTGCCAGACGCCGCCGCGGGCGCTGCTGCGTGCAGCGGAGACTCCGCAGCTCTTCCGGGCACAGGCGCTCCTGGAGGCGCACCGGCGCTGGGCGGCACTCCCCCAGGATCAGCAGGGCGCCTTCACCGACGACGCATCCCTGGTGCGCGCAATGTTTCCCGAGGCACGGATCCTCTTCTGCGAGAATCCCCGCCCCAATCCCAAGATCACTTTCCCTCATGACCTCCACCTCCAATAACGGCTCCTCGAAACGACTGGGATTTCTGGCGTTCCTTGCGACGCTCTTCCTGGGCGCCTTCAACGACAATGTGTCGAAGCTCCTGGTCATGGCATTTGGCACCAGCGCCCTGGCCGCGGATTCCTCCCGCGCATCCGCATTTCTCTCCCTGGGCGGAATGGTCTTCATACTGCCGTATCTGCTCTTCTCTTCGCTGGCTGGCGTGCTGGCGGACCGCTACTCCAAGAAGCGTCTGATGGTGTGGATGAAGATCTGGGAGATTGTGGCGATGGGACTGGGCTTCTTCGTGGCGTATCTCCATAACGCCTACCTGATGCTGGTGGTCCTCTTTTGCATGGGCGCACAGAGCGCATTCTTCTCTCCCGCAAAATACGGCTTCCTCCCCGAGACCAGCACGCCGGAGGAGCTCCCGCGCGCCAATGGCGCCACCCAGATGTGGACCTTCCTGGCAATCATCTTCGGCGGTTGGGCGGGCGGCGCAATATCCCATCTCACTGGAGAAGGAAATCTCCCCATGGGGATGCTCTTCTGCGTGGGAATCGCAGTCCTGGGGACCCTCACCAGCTTCGCCATCACACGGACTCCCGACGGTCACCGAAACGGCCCCCTCCGCGTCCCCGATCCCGTCACGCCACACATCCGTACACTCCTGCAATGCCGAAAGAATCCCGTGCTGTTGGCGTCCATCCTGGGGAATTCGGTCTTCTGGGGCGTGGGCGCCATGGCGCAGCTGGTCCTGGTGCTCCTGGCAAAGAATTCCCTGAAGACCAACGACCAGATCATGGGACTCCTTCAGGCCGCGCTGGGCGTGGGCATCGGCGCGGGATGCTTCCTGGCGGGACTGCTGGGGAGCCGACGCAGGCCCTTCCTGCTGGTACCCGTGGGCGGAGTCCTTATGGCCGCCGCACTCCTGACGCTGGGATTCCTGGGAGACCGACTCCCCTGGGCATTCACCATGGTCACCGCCGCCGGATTCTTCAGCGGATTCTATATGCTGCCACTCTCGACCGCCATCCAGCGGCTGGCGCCCCCCGAGGAACGGGGACGCTATCTGGGCGCCTCCTCCGCCATGGACTGCGTGGGGATGATTCTGGGGAGCCTGGCGCTGGGCGCCCTGGGTGCCCTCCAGCTCTCGCCACTGGGAATTCTCCGCGTCATGGCACTCTTGGCACTGCTGCCACTGCCTTTCCTATGCAGGGTCTTCTTCCATAAGCAGCAGGAAACTCTCTAGCGCACGCACGATATGGAAACGCTGGATTTGTTGACGAAGGTCTTCGGTCGCTGGGGATTCTCTCTGCAGCGGGTGTGTCCCGAGCTCGCCATTGCGGGCAGTCCGGATCGCGCCATGGGCCGGGAGCTCCTGGAGTCCGAGGACGGACGGAAGTATGTCCTGGAACGCCTGCCGCTGGAGGCAAAGGAGTCCCGGGTCCGCCAGGCGAAGACGCTGCAGGGGCTTGCCCGCGGCGGTCTGGAGGGTATTGCGCCCTGGCTCTCGCCTCGTCCCGGGGAATTCGGCGTGGAGGAGGAGGGCTTTTTTTGGCAACTTCGTCACTGGATTCCCGGCGAGCCCCTCCCTAGGGAGAGCTACGCACAGGACGACTGGCGCGGAAGGGCCGCCGCACAATTCCTCCTGGAGCTTCGGAGAGTCTCACAGGAACAGGGGGAGTCGCTCCCCGCTATGCAGACCACGCCCTTCTGGCTGGGACACTACATCGAACACCTCATGGAACACTTTCAGAGGCTCATGCCCGCACTGGTCAAGGATATGTCCCCCATGGTGGAGGAGTTGAAGCCCTTCGCAGAATACGAACACGCCGCCCATACCGCCTTCTGCCACGGAGACTTCCATCCTGGAAATATCCTCTGGAAGACCACCGGAATCCACGGCGTCATTGACTGGGAATTCTGCGGACCCAAAGTCCCCGCCTACGATCTGGCAAATCTCCTGGGATGCCTGGGAGTGGACGCCCCCGCGAATCTCACCGGCCCCATGGCACTGGCATTGGTCCAGACACTCCAGGAACAAGAATATCTCTCCCCAGAAGACTGGCACTTCCTCCCCGATCTCATCGCCGCACTCCGATTCGCCTGGATGCGCGAGTGGGTCGCACGCAAAGACCGCGAGATGATTATCCAGGAACTCGATTTCCTCTGGCTCGTTCTCGATAACCGGGAACTGCTTCGCGGCCGGTACGGCGCTTAGGCGTAGCGGAAAGGATTCCGCTACGCCTAAAAAAGGAGGAAGGAGGAAGGAGGAAGGAGGAAGTGTGGCCACTCTGCAGTGGGCTTGCACCAAGCGCGCCCGTATTGGCGCGCGAAAAAGGCAAAAGTCAAAAATGGTACCGCCGATAAGCGGAAGGAATTAGGCTGGGGCACGGGGGCGGTAGCCCCTCATAAAAACGGGGGAAGGAGGAAGGAGGAAGGAGGAAGGAGGAAGGAGGAAGTGTGGCCACTCTGCA
>CAZMWS010000212.1:0-3765 GCA_964570085.1 uncultured Lentisphaeraceae bacterium
AGAACTCGGAAACTCCCTTCCCCGCAGCCTCTGGTACCCGGGACACATGCTCAAGGCCGAGCAGGCCATGAAGAAGTCCCTGTCCCTGGTGGACATGGTCGTGGTGCTGGTGGATGCCCGCGCGCCCCTCTCCACCCGAAATCCCCGCCTGGAAAACCGCCTCATCCAGCGTCCGCGGATCCTGGTGGCAAACAAGGCCGATTTGGCGAACCGGGTCATCAGCCAGCGCTGGAAGCAGTGGTTCCTGGAGCGCAACGAAGAGGCCGATTTCCTGGATGCAAGCCGTCTGCGCAACCCGGAATCCCTGGTGCGGCGCTGGCGGGACTTCGCCCTGGAAGAACGCAAAAAGCGCGGCGCCACCCGCCCCATGCTGCGACCCGTGCGCATGATGATCGTGGGCATCCCCAACATCGGAAAGTCCACGCTGGTGAACCGCCTGAAGGTGAAGAATGTAGCGAAGGTGGCGGACCGTCCCGGCGTCACCCGTTCCAACCAGTGGGTCACCCTGGCGGGCGGCGAGGTGGAGCTCCTGGACACCCCCGGAGTGCTGTGGCCCTCCCTGCGGGACAAGTCGCAGGAGCTCCTGCTCACCGCGCTGGGGAATATCCCCGACGGCGAAACCGATCCCGTCCTCACCGCATCCTTCCTCCTGGAACGGCTCCAGAACCTCCCGATCCGCGACCCCCTCAAGAAGCTGGGACTCCCCGAAATCCCGCCCTCCGCCCAGGAAATCCTGGAGGCCTATGCAAGGAAGCGCGGAATGCTCATGGTCGGCGGCGCACCCTGCGTCTCCAAGGCCGCCGTCACTCTCCTGAAGGAGTTCCGAAGCGGCCAAATGGGATACTTCACTCTGGAAAATCCCCCCGAGAATCTCCCCGAGGACGAGGACGAGCCCGTCGACGCCCAGGAAGAGTAGAGGAGCGGAGGAGTCCTTCTATGGAAAAGCAACCGCGCAACCGCGTAGACGGCATTCTTCTTGTGGACAAATCGCCGGACTGGACCAGCTTCGATGCCGTGAATCTGGTGAAACGGCACTTCTGGCTGGACAAGGTGGGGCACTGCGGCACCCTGGATCCCTTCGCCACCGGATTGCTGGTCATCCTTTTGGGCAAGGCGACCCGCCTCCAGGATCAGCTCATGGGCAAGGAGAAGTGCTACCGCGCCACCATGAAGCTGGGCGAGCGCACGGAGACCGAGGACTTGACCGGCGAGGTCACCTCCGTCCAGCCCGTGCCGCCCCTGACCAAGGAACAGCTCCAGGAGCAGGCGAATGCCTTCCTGGGGGAGATCCTCCAGACGCCGCCCATGCACTCCGCCATCAAAGTCCACGGACAGCCCCTCTACAAACTGGCGCGAAAGGGCCAGACTGTGGAGCGAAAGGCGCGCCCCGTCACTATCCACAACTTCACCATTGACGACTACCACGAGCCCCTTGTGGATTTCACGGTAACGTGCTCCAAGGGAACCTATATCCGCACCCTGGGCGCCGATCTCGCCGAGCGGCTGGGCTGCGGCGGACACCTGGTCGCCCTGCGGCGCCTGAGTAGCGGCGACCACACAGTGGAGCAGGCCTGCACCGTGGAGGACCTGAAGAACTGGGATCTGGAGGAGCTCAAGAAACACCTATTGCCCCTCCCGGAGGTCGCTCCGTGATCAATACCCTGACCATTCCCGTGGCGGACTCCCTGGCGGAGCTCTCCGGCGATATCGTCCTGGCAATCGGCGTCTTTGACGGCGTCCACCGGGGACACCAGCGGGTCTTCCAAACCCTCCACACCCTGGCAGAAGAATGCGCCGCCACGCCCGTGGCACTCTTCTTCGATCCGCCTCCACGCGTCGTGCTGCGCCCACAGGATCCCGCACCACTGCTGGTCACCTGGCAGGAAAAAGTCCGTCTTCTGGCAGAACAGGGCGTGAAAATCGCCGTCAAATTCGCCTTCACCCGCGAATTCGCAGCAGAATCCCCGGAGGCATTCGTCCAACAACAGCTCCTGGGGAATCCCGCCCTGAGGATCCACGCAATCTGCGTGGGCACCGAATGGCGCTTTGGCGCCGGCGGCGCCGGCGATGTCTCGCGGCTCCAGTCGCTGACCGCCTCGGCGGGCGTCCGCGTGGTTCCGGTGGAGCCACTCCTCTTCCAGAATGAGCGCATCTCCAGCACACGAATCCGAAAAGCACTGCTGCAGGGGGACTTCCCGCTGGCTACCCAGATGCTAGGACGTCCCTTCACGCTCACCGGACAGGTCGTCCACGGAATGGGGAAGGCCGCCACCGACCTCCATTGCCCCACGGCAAATCTGGACAACGAGGGGCTCCTCCTGCCGCCCTACGGCGTCTACGCCGCACGCACCCGCGTCCAGGAGGGCGCATCCCTGCCCGGAATCGTCTATATCGGGGATGCGCCCACCTTCCGCGGCGAGGGCAATGGCCATCCCATCGTGGAACTCCATCTCTTCCAGGACGCCGGCGATCTCTATGGGAAGCCCATCCGCGTGGAGCCCGTCCGCTTCCTCAGGGAAAGCCGGGTCTTCCCCTCACACCAGGCGCTGGCAGACCAAATCCAGACGGATATCCGCCACGCAAAAGAGGCCCTGGAAATCCGCTGAGGGCATTTTATATCCCATGGAAAGATACGCAATTCTCGGCTGGCCCGTCGAACACTCCCGCTCCCCCAAAATGCAGGAGGCCGGCTTTCGCGCCATCGGCATCGATGCCGTCTACGAGCTGCTGCCCACCCGCGCCGAGGAATTCCAGGAGCGCGTGGCACAGATGGTGAAGAACGGCTACCGCGGCTGGAATGTGACCGCCCCCCACAAGGAACGGATGTTCCTCTGCTGCGACGAGATCCCCGACGAAGACGCCCGCACCTCCCATAGCGTCAATACCGTGGTCGTCCGAAACGGCAAGACCTACGGATACTCCACCGACGGCGTCGGAGTCGCCCGCGCATTGACACACGCACTCGGCTTCGCCACTACCCCCGAACGACAGCTCTACCTGGGCGCCGGAGGCGCAACACAGGCCGCCGCGGTCTATGCCGCACGACACGGCGCAAAGACCCTCTATCTGGCAAACCGCACGCTGGCGCATGTCCAGACCCTGGCTGACCGCATCCACACCTGCGCGCCACAGTGCGAAGTGCATGTCTTGCCCCTCCAGGACGCCCCACAGGTCGCTCAAAAATGCCAGGTGCTCTTCCAGGGGACCTCGCTGGGACTCCACCCCGGTGACCCCATGCCCATCGATCCCGAGTGCCTCCCCACCACTCTCCCCGTCTTCGACTTCCTATATACGCCCTCCGAATTCCGAAAGAGACTCCTCCAACGCGGAAATCCCCTCACCGACGGAAAGGAAATGCTCCTCCAACAGGGCATGGAGAGCTTCCAAATCTGGACAAATCGCCCCGCCCCAGAAAACGCCATGCGCGCCGGACTGGAGGAATACGGTGCATAAAAAAAAATGCGCCGTAAGCGCTTAGCAATTAGTGACTAGTGATTAGTTTGCAAGGTGCCGCAGGCGCCCTTCCGCCGCAAGAATGCGGCGGTACTGCCCCCCCCCCCCAACGCCGCTACCTAAAGAGTTTTCTGGGGGGCACGGAGGGCAAAGCCCCTCCGTCCTTTGGTTGTTCCCGCCCTATCAGAAAACATACCGGCTAGCCCGTAAAGAGCCCCCCCCGCCTAATCTCTTCCGCCTACCGGCGGTACTGCGCGCTTTTGCGCCGTAAGTACTTAGCAATTAGTGGCTAGTGGCTAGTTTACAAGGTGC
>CAZMWS010000213.1:0-3677 GCA_964570085.1 uncultured Lentisphaeraceae bacterium
GCGCGGGGTTTCGCCGCGCGAAACCCTGGCCTAACTTCCTCCTTCCTCCTTCCTCTTTGCGACGCGCTCTGGCGCCGCTTAACGCACGCGCCGGTAAATTCCGGCGCGGGGTTTCGCCGCGCGAAACCCTGGCCTAACTTCCTCCTTCCTCCTTGCGGCGCACTCTAGCGCCGCTTAACGCACGCGCCGGTAAATTCCGGCGCGGGGTTTCGCCACGCGAAACCCTGGCCTAACTTCCTCCTTCCTCCTTCCTCCTTCCTCCTTTTTTCAAAATTATGAAGCTCCTCCTTCCCCTCTTCGCTCTCGCCCTCTGCCTCTCTTCCTGCGCCACCCGTACTCAATACATCGCCGCCGGCACACGTGCCGAGGCCGTCAGCGGATTCTCCCAGGATGACATCGACGACACCGTCTTTGCTGCCGTGGACTCCCTGATCTCCCTGGATCGCATCAAGGCGCCCGAGGGCGCCCAGCGTGCGGTGGTCGTCGTGGAAAATGTGACCAACGACACCCTCTCCCGCGGACGTGACGCCGAGGCGCTGGCGGAGGGTCTGGGCATCAGCCTCCGCGAAGAACTGACCAACTGCGGAAAGATCGTGGTCTACAACCGCGAGCTGGCGCAGTATGCCACCGTGCAGGTGCAGCCGCAGTATCTCCTCAAGGGACGCCTGACCCAGCGGAATCTCCGACAGGATAACTCCGATGTCCAGATCGAATACAGCCTCAACCTGACTCTGGTGGAACTCTCCACCGGACTGGAATTCTGGCAAAAACGAATCCCCCTCCGCAAACTTGCCGCCAGAAAGAACGTCTTTTAGTTGAAGGCATTCCGTAAGTATCAATTCACCCTTTTAACCCATAGGAGATTCGCCACCATGCTGAAACAGTTGTTCGCGTCCATCGGAGAAATCGAAGATAGCGCACGGATTCTGCGCAGGGGATGCCTGGCGGGTCTTTGCGCCTTCGGACTCTCCCTGGGTGTAGCCACCGCTCAGGATGCACAGACTGCTCCTGTGGCAGAAGCCGCTCCCGCTGTTGCGGAAAGCACTCTCAATGCCGATATGAAGGCGGCGGTGAGTCTCACTGCGGGGCAGCGCCTAGAGGAGGATTTTGCGGCATTTGCCAAAGAACAGGGAATCATCTATGGGATGCCGGATGCCAAAGGACGCGTCTATACTACCGCAAAGTGTGCTGTTGCGGAACACGCCACTTCGCCTAATTTCATCCGTGCACGGACCATGGCTTATGAGAAGGCCTATCATGATGCTATGGTGAAGGCCATTATGGATATGGTAGGACGTGAAGTGGTCGAGCAGAGCCGGAAGTATTTCTCTGATGATAGCACCAATCGTATGGAACCCAGTCAAAATGTGGCGGGGACCATGGATCGTATCGCAGAGAAAGCCGCCGCGTTGGAGGAGCGGAAGCTGGATATGGCGTTGGAAGATGTGGGCGTGGATCCCCAGAATGTCCAGGGCGTCAGCGTGCGTGAAAAGCGGAACCTTTTCTTGGATCAGTTGGTGAAGAGGGAGGTGAAGAGGGCTGTGGGCGAATCCGCAGGCTTTGTGCCCGTGGCTACTTTCGAGGGTATCGATGGCAACGGCGGTTACGCTATCGGTGTTGTGCTCCGTTATGATGTGGAATCCAAGGAGATTGCCCGTTGCATTGCTCGGAAGACTCGCCCCATGCCTCGCCCTGCAGGCATTTCCCTCCAGGAAGCATTGCCTTCGCAGGAGGAGTTGCTTCAGCTGTTCGGTGTCCGCGTCGTCATTGACAACGAGGGCATGCCCATGCTCCTGAGTTTCGGACAGTGGGCCTGCGATGAAAATGCCATGACCGCTCAGGATCCCCGCCGTCGCGATCGTGCTGTGGAACACGCCACCGCTCAGGCGGAAAGTCTTGCCGATCAGCAGCTTACTTTCTTCATCAACAGCTCCCTGCAGGCTGAAAATATCAATGAAATCGGCGCGGCAGAAAGCGAAGATGTTTTCTTTGGCGGCAATGGTGAGGCAGTAGAGAAGAAAGTGATTGACTATGTGGATCGCGTGACGAAGACGAGCACCGTTCGTGGTAGCGACACCCTGGCGGGTCGTAGCACATTGCTGACTCGGACTCTGGTTCATCCCCGTGGTCAGACCGTTGTCGTGGTGGTTCGCGCCTGGAGTTTCCGTACTCTGGATCAGGTCCGCGCACTCCAGAGCAAGGAAGCCCCGAAGCGCCCCGCGGTTAATTCCGCCCCTGTGCCCTCTTCTAAGACTCAAGGTGAGGAACCCGCAGGCGTTCGTCGTAGCCGCGTTTACGATTTCTAATCGATATCCCTCCTATTGTAGAGGAGATTGCATACTATGAGACTCTCCCGGATTGCATTGTTCGCTTGGATGCTGTGCGCCTTCGTGGCGATGGCTGCCGAGGATACCTTCGTTGTGCAGGGAAATGGGCGCACTCTGCATGCCGCGGTCAACGACGCGTTGACTGCCGCCGTGGAACAGCGCTATGGCATACAGGTCTCTGCCAGCCAGCACTCCCAGCTGGAGAATAGCGTTTCGAGCATTAATGCCACTGCGGAGGGTCTCCAGGAGTGCACCGAGTTCAATGACGTGGTCTTTGCGGACAATCAGAAGTCTTCGACAGGAAAGGTTAGTGGCTACCGCATTCTGAATTCCTTCCAGGAGGCGGATGGACGATTCTCCGTGGAACTGGAGGTCTCTTTCCCTGGACGCTACATCGTGGGAGAGGACCCCGATCTTCGTCGTCGCATGGCGGTGGGAAATTTTATTATGAAGGCGGAGTCCGTTTCGCTCTTTGGGAGCAGGGTGGAGACTGCTCCCTGGGCGGAGATGTTTTCCAATTCCCTGAATATCCAGCTGACGCAGAGCCGGAAGTTCACCATGCTGGATCGCAAATTCACTGCCGCCGTCCGTGATGAGCTCCAGAGGCTTTCCAGCGCGAATGCCTCCCCTGCCGATGCCTCACGCCTCTGCCAGCAGCTGGGCACCGACTACCTGGTGCTGGGGACCATCATGTTCTGCGATGTGGCACCACTCCCCGTGAATCCCTACACCGGACAGGCACTCCCCACCGCTTCCTCACCCTACCTGGATGTGGCATACCGCGTGATTCTCGCCCCCACCGGACAGATCAAGTGGGCCGACGATATCAAGATCGCCGCCAACGAAATCCCCTTCACTACGCTGGCCGACTTCTTCGCACAGAGCGCAGAATTGGCCGCCACCCGCGTGGCGGACTCCATCACCGCCGCAATCCTCCCCTTCGAGATCGTCAAGGTCTACGATGACGGACGAGTGATCATTGGGGAGGGCGGACGCTCCTTGCAGCAGGGCGAGGTCCTCAATGCCTACAAGCTGGGCGAGGAGGTCCGCGATACCCGCACCGGCGAGGTCATTGATACCCTCGAGGAGCCCCTGGGAATGGTCCTGGTGGAGCGCGTCACCGAAAAGCTCAGCTACGGAAGAATCCTCTCTGGCGATCCCGCGAAGATCACCATCGGCACCAGACTCCGCCGCGATCCCGGATATATCCTCGAGAACACTATCCAGACTACTCCCACCGCCCCCACCAATGTGAAACAGACCCCCGCGGGAGGGATCGTGGTGCCATTCTGAAGACGCGGCGCGGTGCGGCCCGAGAACGGTACCGTACCGCCGGTAGGCGGAAGAACT
>CAZMWS010000214.1:0-3665 GCA_964570085.1 uncultured Lentisphaeraceae bacterium
TACAGCTCGTCCTCACGCATGCCAACGACCCGGCGGATCTCCGCCATCATGCGGCGCATGTGGCGGACCGCCTGCACCACATCGCCCGTGCCGGGCTCGCCCTTGGTGCGGATCATGGCAGCGCCCTCGTTGATTCGACGCAACGCCTCGCCCAGATCACGGGCGCCGCAGACGAAGGGCACCTTGAAGGCGCGCTTGTCAATGTGATACAGGTCATCAGCGGGAGTCAAAACCTCGCTCTCGTCGATGTAGTCGATCTCGATGGCCTCCAGGATCTGCGCCTCCACAATGTGGCCAATCCGGCACTTCGCCATCACAGGAATGGAGACCGCTTCTTGAATGCCGCGGATCATGGCGGGGTCACTCATGCGGGAAACACCACCCGCAGCACGAATGTCCGCGGGAATCCGCTCCAACGCCATCACAGCACAGGCACCCGCGTCCTCCGCAATCTTCGCCTGCTCGGGATTCGTGACATCCATGATCACACCACCCTTCAACATCTGGGCCAAATTGCGGTTCAATTCCGCTTGCGAAACAGCTTTCTCTTCCATAAAAAACAAAATTCTCCTATGGGTCGATTAAAACGACTGCTACAAATCAAAAATTCTCGGCAAAAGCCCGTACTATAACCTGGATTCCGTAAATCCCATAATCCCCAAGTCAAAAAGTTGTGATTTCGGGAAAACGGGTGGAATCCGGCGTCCCTGGCGGGCCTTGTCAGACCTTGTCATCCGCCAGGAGTTTCAAGAGTTCCTCTTCGGAGATGACCTTGATTCCCAGTTCGGCGGCCTTAGCGGTCTTGGTGGCGCCGGTATTTTCGCCGGCCACGAGATAGGTCGTTTTTCGAGAGACGGCGTCTGCCACGCTAGCGCCCTTTGCGCGGAGAGCGGCGGCGGCCTGAGTCCGTCCCATGGAAGTAAGGGTGCCTGTGAGGACGAAAGTGAGTCCGCGGAGGGGTTTTTCGCCGGTAGAGGTAGCGCCCTCGTCATCTCCCTGCGGGTTAATACCGAGGGTCTGGAGGGTATTGAGCCAGCGCTTTCCCACCTCTCCCTGGAAGAAATCCAGGATGCTGTGAGCGGTCTTGGGTCCCACGCTGGTAGTCACATACGCGCCCTCCTTCGCCTTTGCGGAGGACTTCTTGATCAATCCGGCCTGCAGGAGTGCGGGCACAAGCCGTTGTTCTTCCTCGGGAGTGAGGGGCGAGTGGTCCTCCTGGAGTGCCATGAGTTCCAGCAGTGCGTGGAGATAGGGTGATTCGGGGACCTGCAGGAGGTCCTTGTGGATGCGTCCCAGCTGGTATGCGGTAGCGGCGCCCACCTCGGGGATTCCCATTGCCTGGAGCCAGTGTCCCAGGTCCTTCTGGCGGGACTTTTCCAGGGCGGCCATGATCTTCGCCGCATTCTTGGGTCCCAGGATACGGGGTTCCTCGGGGGTTCCCAGATTGAGTTCCGCCAGCTGTGTCTGCGTGAGCTGGAAGAGATCCAGTGGCTCGCGAATCCATCCGGCATCGCAGAGCGCCTCGGCCACCACGCCGCCAAGGCCCTCCAAATCCAGGGCATTCCGGGCGGCGAAGTATTCCACGCGCCGCACATTTTGAGCGGGGCACTGGAGGTTCTCGCAGCGCCAGACCGCGAATTGCGGATCCCGGTGAATGGGCCCGCCGCAAGAGGGGCACTTCCCTTGGAGACTCCCCGGCAAATCGTAGGGCTTGGAATCCGCAGGACGCTTCTCCAACACCACCCGCACCACCGCGGGAATCACCTCGCCCGCTTTTTCAATCAGGACCGTGTCACCAATCCGAATGTCCTTTCTGGCGATCTCGTCTTCGTTGTGCAGGGTCGCGCGAGAGATGGTGGATCCCGCCAAGAAAACGGGCTCCAGCTCCGCCACAGGCGCCAGAATGCCGGTGCGTCCCACCTGGATGGTGATTGCCTTCAGGAGAGTCGCGGCGCGCTCGGGCTCGTATTTGTAGGCCTTCGCCCAACAGGGCGCCTTTGCGGAGAAGCCCAGGGTCTCCCGCTGCGCAAAGGAGTCCACCTTGATGACCGCGCCGTCGGTATCGTAGGGGAGCGTGGGCCGCAGGGCATCCAGTTCGTGGATGGCATCCAGCATTCCCTGGTAGTCCTCCACCACGCGGCACCACTTTTGGATCTTCAGGCCGAAGGAGTGGAAGGTCTCCAGGAGCTGCTGCTGGGAGGTGATCTCCACGCCGTCGATGCGTCCCTGAGTGTAGAAGAGGATATCCAGAGGCCGCTGGGCCACCTGCCGGGAATCCAGGAGCTTGATGGATCCGGCGGTGGCATTTCGGGCATTGGCGAAGGGCTCCTGTCCCTCCTCCAGACGACGGCGGTTCATGTCGGCAAAGCCCTTCCGGGAGAGGTAGCACTCGCCGCGCGCCTCGAAGAATGCGGGCGGATTGGGGCAGAGGAGCCGCAGAGGCACGGAGGGGATGGTGCGCACATTCTCGGTCACGTCATCGCCCTGACGCCCATTGCCGCGTGTCACCGCCTGCGTCAACACGCCATCCACATACCGCACCGCAATGGAGATGCCATCGATCTTCGGTTCCACCACATAGCGGGGCTGCTCACCATGGAGTCCCCGCAGGACGCTCTCATGGAAGCGCGCCAGATCCGCGGCATCGTAGGTATTTTCCAGGGAGAGCATGGGGACCGTGTGTTCCACCGTCTGGAAGCCCTCCTGCACGCCGCCGTGCATCCGCCGCGTGGGGGAATCCGGGGTCGCCAGCTCGGGATGGGCGGCCTCGATATCCAGCAAGCGATGGTAGAGCCGATCGTATTCCTGGTCGGAGATCTCCGGGGACGCCTGGATGTAGTAGAGCTGGTCGTTGTGGCGAATCTGCGCACGCAACTCCTCCGCCTCCCGACGCAACGACTCCAGGGAGTCCGGGGCGTTTTCGGGCTTCGGGGCATCGGACTGTTCGTTCAGGGAAAAGTTCAGACTGTCTTGATACATGGTCGTAAAAAAAAGGAGGATTTATTTCCCAATGCAGAAACGATGAAAAATGGTATCGAGGACGTCGGGATCCGGGGTCTTTCCGGTGATGCGCCCCAGGGCGGCGATGGCCTGTCGAAGGGGGATGGCGGCAAGCTCCCACTCGTGGGATTCCAGTAGCGGACGGCATTCATCCAGCGCGCGGACGGATTCCTCCAGCAGCGCGGCATGCCGCGCGCTCACCGCCAGGAGGCTCCCGCTGCCCGCAGGCGACCCCAAAAGACGCCGCTCGATCTCCGCAGAGAGCGCCTCCAGCCCCTCGCCCGTCCGAGAAGAAATCCCCAGGGCGCCCGCCGGTGCCGGAGAGAGATCGCATTTGCTGAAGACCTCCAGCACCACGCCGCGATGCTCCCAGCCCGGCCAGCGCATCGGCGCGGGAGCGGAAGAATCCACCAGCCAAATCACGAGATCCGCCTCCGCGGCAGACGCCTTCGCACGCGCCATGCCGTCCAGCTCCACCGCACCGGCGCCCTCGCCACGAATGCCCGCGGTGTCCACCAGATGCAGCGGGATCCCCCGCAGAACAAAATCGGCCTCCACGGTATCCCGGGTGGTCCCCGGCCTGGGCGAGACAATGGCGCGTTCCCGTCCCCGCAGCCGATTCAACAGACTGGATTTTCCGGCATTGGGCGCCCCCGAGAGCACCA
>CAZMWS010000215.1:0-3610 GCA_964570085.1 uncultured Lentisphaeraceae bacterium
TCCACCTTGCCCTCGTAGTCCAGATTGTCCTGACGGGCCTGGGAAATTTTCTTCAGGATCTCCATGCTGTCCATGCTCTTATGCGTCTCCTTGTCCTTGTGTGTGCTGGGATTTTTCCACTCCTCTTCCCTCTGAGGACACCGAAGCCCCCGTCCCAAGGACCCGTCGCGAGAGAGAGTCTCGCGGGGGGTGCATTGAGGCGGGGGGTATGATTCGGGGTCCCCGCCGATTTTTTAGAGGGGCGGGGTGGGGTTTATGCGGTTATTTGCCGTAGTAGGCGGCCAGATAGAGCTCCTTGATCTCGGAGATGAGGGGGTATCTGGGGTTGGCGCCGGTGCACTGGTCGTCGTAGGCCTTCACGCACAGCTCGTCCAGCTGGGCCAGGAAGGTCTCCTCGCTGATGCCCTTGGCGTCGAACCAGGGCTTCATCGCCTTGGGGATATCCAGCTCGGCCTTCAGGGCCTCCACCTTCTCCACCAGCTTGTCCACCAGCTCGTCGTCGGTCTTGCCGGTCAGGCCCACATAGCGGGCGAGGGCGGCGTAGTCGGCCTTGGCGTTGGGGTAGTGATACTGGGGGAATGCGGCCTGTTTGGTCATGCAGTCCACCGCGTTGTAGCGGATAATGTAGCTGATGAGGAAGGCGTTCGCCAGACCGTGGGGCACGTGGTACATGCCGCCCAGCTTATGTGCCATGGAGTGGCACAGTCCCAGGAAGGCATTGGCGAAGGCCATGCCGGCCATGGCGGAGGCATTGAACATGTGTTCGCGGGCGATCTCGTTCATGGGGCCATTCTTGTAGCACTCGGGGAGGTGCTTGAAGATCAGGCTTGCGGCCTCGTTGGCCAGGGCGTTGCAGTAGTCGCTCTGCATGCAGGAGACGCGGGCTTCCAGGGCGTGGGTCAGGGCGTCGATGCCGCTGATGGCGGTGAGGCCCTTGGGCAGCTTCATGACCAGCTCGGTGTCGATGATGGCCATGTTGGGGGTCAGCGCGTAATCGGCCAGCGGGTACTTCTGCTGGGTCTCCTCGTCGGTGATCACGGCGAAGGGCGTGACCTCGCTGCCGGTGCCGCTGGTGGTGGGCACGGCGACCATCATGGCCTTCTTGCCCAGCTCAGGCAGCTTCACGATGCGCTTGCGGATATCCATGAAGCGCATGGCGACGTCCTCGAACTTGATCTCGGGCTGCTCATACATGAGCCACATGATCTTTGCGGCATCGATGGGGGAGCCGCCGCCGACGGCGATGATCACATCGGCATCGAAGCTCTTGAGCTGTTCCAGTCCGCGGCGTGCCAACTGGATGGTGGGATCGGGCGCCACGTCGCTGAAGACGTGCGTGGCGATGCCCATGTCGGTGAGCTTCTGGAGCATGGGTCCCAGAATGCCGCTGTTGTAGAGGAACTTGTCGGTGACGATGAAGGCGCGCTTCTTGCCGGCCAGGTCGCCGAGGGCGGTGCAGAGGCAGCCGTATTTGAAATAGACCTTCTGGGGAACACGGAACCAGAGCATGTTTTCCCTCCGTTTGGCGATGGACTTGATGTTAAGCAGATTCTTGGGACCCACGTTTTCGGAGACGTAGTTCCCGCCCCAGGAGCCGCAGCCCAGGGTCAGGGAGGGATTCAGGGCGAAGTTGTAGAGATCGCCGATGCCGCCCTGGGAGCTGGGGGTATTGATGAGCACGCGGCTGGCCAGCATGATGTGGCCGAATTCGCGGATGCGCTCTTCGTTCTGGGGGTTGGTGTAGAGGACCGCGGTGTGTCCCAGTCCGCCGTATTTGAGAAGCGCCTTGGCGTTCTCGACGGCCTCCTCGTAGGTGTCGGCCTTGTAGAGAGCCAGGGTGGGGGAGAGCTTCTCGCGGGAGAAGGGCACGTCAATGCCGACGCCCTTGACCTCCGCAATGAGCACCTTCGCGCCGGCAGGCACCTTCAGGCCCGCCATCTCCGCAATCTTCACCGCGCTCTGGCCGGCGATCTTGGAGTTCAGCTTGCCGTCAATCTGGATCACCTTGCCGACCGCCTCGGCTTCCTTCTTGTTCAGGATGTAGGCGCCGCGCTTCAGGAACTCCTTCTTCACCTGTTCGTAGATGGGAGAGAGCACGGTGACGGACTGCTCGGAGGCGCAGATCATGCCGTTGTCGAAGGTCTTGGAGAGCAGGATGGAGCTCACGGCGGTCTCCACGTCGCAGGTGTCGTCCAGGATGACGGGGGTGTTGCCGGGGCCCACGCCGACGGCGGGGGTGCCGGAGGAGTAAGCCGCCTTCACCATGCCGGGGCCGCCGGTGGCCAGGATCAGGCTCACGTCCTTGTGGCCCATCAGGTAGGCGCTCATGCCCAGGGTGGGGGAGTCAATCCAGCCGATGATGTCCGCGGGGGCGCCCGCCTTCACCGCGGCGTCCAACACGATCTTCGCGGCCAGGCAGGTGCATTTCTTGGCGCGGGGGTGGGGGCTGAAGACAATGCCGTTGCGCGTCTTCAGGGAGATCAACGACTTGAAGATCGCCGTGCTGGTGGGGTTCGTGGTGGGCACAATTCCCGCGATCACGCCACGGGGCTCCGCCACCTTGATCATGCCGAAGGCGTCGTCCGTCTCGATGATGCCGCAGGTCTTCAGGTGCTCGTACTTGTTGTAGATGTACTCGGAGGCGTAGTGGTTCTTGATGATCTTGTCCTCAACCACACCCATGCCAGTCTCCTCAACCGCCATCTGCGCCAGCGGAATCCGCATGGCGTTGGCAGCCAAGGCCGCAGCACGGAAAATCTTGTCCACCTGCTCCTGGGTGTAGTTCGCATACACCTCCTGGGCGGCCTTCACCTTCGCAACAATCGCGTCAACTACCGCGCGATCCCGCGCCTCCTGCTCCTCCGGAGTCAAAACCGGAGCCGCAGCGGCGACCTCTGCCTTCTTCTTCTTTTCCATCAAAAAACCTCCTTGGGGAATTCAGATCAGAATGAAACCTAGTTAAACAGAAAAAGTGTTCGAGATGATAAAAAAGTATCGAAATCGGGGTTAATGTAGCGGGATTCCAGGGGATTGCAAGGTGATTTTGGAAGAAAAACGAATATTTTGTCAATCGTTGTCAGATTAAAAAGATGTTCTTGTCCGGTCTTGTCCGGGGGATGTCATTTTTGTTAGGGGTTTCTGGGGGGTGTTGGTCTTGACTTTCCCGGAAACGGGCATATAGTGTTTTCAAGTACCTTGTTTATTTAGGAAAACACGCACAATGGAAACAACAGCGAGCATTCGTACCCACGAGCAGGAGAATCGTGAGTGGGAGTATTACCATCCTGATGAGAGTCTAGTGAGCAGCCTGATGGACGAGGCGTCGGTATCTCGTCCGATTGGGTTAGTGTTAGCGGCGCGGGGTGTGACTCCGGCGACGGTGCAGAGTTTTTTGCATCCGGAGATGGACCATTTAGGCGATCCGTATTTATTGCCGGGGACGAAGGCTGCGGCTCGTCGGCTGTGGGAGGCCATCCAGAAGAACCAGCGGATCATGATCCATGGCGACTACGACACGGATGGCATTACCGCCACGGCGTTGTTGGCGTGGGTTTTGCGGGAGAATGGCGGCAATGTGATTTGCTATTTGCCGCATCGCATTGACGACGGG
>CAZMWS010000216.1:0-3606 GCA_964570085.1 uncultured Lentisphaeraceae bacterium
CGAAACCCTGGCCTAACTTCCTCCTTCCTCCTTCCTCCTTCCTCCTTTTTTTATATGCGTTCCCTCCTCCTCTCCCTCTTCCTCCTTCCCGTGGTGTTCTTTGCGCAGACGTGGTTTCCGGATGTGCAGACTCCGCTGGATTGTTCGGAAGAGCAAATGGTACAGTTCACGGAATATCTCCGTGGAGCGCTAAAGAAGGGCACTCCGACCAAGGAGATCCTGAAGAGGGTGCCCTCCTCCTCTCCGGCGCCCCGGGCGCTCTTCCTGACCCTATGCGATGGCGAATTCCCCTCCCGGACCTACTATGCGGTAGGGGACGGCTTTGGCCCCACGCTGGAGATGCTCCTTTCCATCTTGGAAAAACGTCGTCCCGAATACGAAGCGGCGATTCGTGCGGATTTGGAGGCGCAGGTCTCTTTGGCACAGCAGGAGAAGCGACAGCTCCCCGCCAATGTGAAGCAGAAGCTCGCCCATCCCGGACAGTGGGATTCCCTGCGTCTGGATGTGGTGCAGAGCACCGTGGCGATTTCAAAATTCCAGGTGAACTCCACGCGGCTACTCTTCTCCAGCCTGGTGGGCATCGCCTTCGACCCCACCTCCGCCTTCGCCTTCACCCCGGAACAGCTCACGGGACGATATCTCATGACTCCGCAGCGACAGCTCTCTGTGGCGCGAGTGGGAAATCTGATTTCCGAGGCGAATCTCTGGAGCTCCCTGGGCCTATGGCAGAAGATGGGCGCCACCGATATCCCCTTCAAGGCCACACTCTTCGAATCCGATAGCTACTACGCTGACGCACAGGGCTGCCGGCGACTCTTCCGGGCACACGCCGCACGAGTCCTCCCCCAGCCCGATCTCAACGAGACCCTCCAGGCCGCCCTGAAAACCGCCACTCTCCTAAAAGACGACGGCACCCTCGACACGCCCTTCCCCGAGTGGTTCTCCGGACTCTCCGACGGCGCGGTCGCTCTCTCCGACCAGGCAGGCCTGGCATACGCCTTCCTGGAACTCCGGGATGCAATCACCGACAAGAATGCAAAAGCGACTCTTCTGGAAGCCGCGCGAAAGGCGACGCTGCCGTTGTTGAAGGCAGTGAAGCACCTGGATCCCGGCGAAAAGCTGGAAAATGGCATGATTGTCTCGGAGAACCGCCGGAAGTCCTCCCTGCGCCTCTACGCCATGCTGGTGGAGGACGATCCCCAGGAGGACTCCCCGGAATTCCAGATCCCGCCCCGCGTAAGCACGCTGCGTGCGAATGCGCTGGGATACCTGGTCTTCCAGCGACTCTCCGAGGCGCTCCCCGCACAGGATCCCACGGGACGAAAGTGCGCCTCGGAATTGCAACAGCTCTACCGCCATCTCTCCCAGCAGGTGACTCCCGCCGGCAGCGTGATCCCCGCCGTGGAGTATCCCACCCGGAAGCCCATCGTGGACGACCTGGAGAATGCCGCGGAGAATATCCCGCTGGAGGAAGCCGCCCTGGCCGCCCTGGCACTCCAGAAACACCTGCCGCTGCTCTCCGAACAAGAGGCCGGGAATCTGCAGAAAAACCTGGATGCCCTCCGGAATTCCCTGGGCGAGGACGCCGTCCGGCATCTGGATGCCGCAGCCTCCGCCCCCTGGCTCATCCGCTTCCTCTCCCAAGATGCCACGAAGGAGAATCCGGAACGACTGGCGCAGCTCACGCGGATCTCGCTGGCCGCCACCGAAGACGCCGAGCTGGCGCCACCCATCCCCGATATGTTCGGCTGCGATCCCGATCTGCCCAGCATGACCTACGCCGCCGAGCGCACCATGGTGGCATCCCTGGCCGCGCTGGCGCTCCAGAAGGCCGGCGCCCCACAGGAGGCACTGCCGCTCCTCCAGGAGGCCTGGCCCATCTGGGTCTTCCAGGCACAGGCCACCATCACCCCCGAGACCGCCAGCATCCTCCCACAGCCCTATAAATACCTGCACTTCTGCCGCGATAACCTGGCGGACTTCGGCTTCACTCCCGACGGGCAGTCCACTCAGATCCTCTCCCGCCTGGCCCTCCACAAGGCTCTCAATGCCCTGCAGATGAACGCCTTCCAGCCCACTCCCGACCAGGAGAAGGCCTGGCAGTCCAACTGGCAGAAGATCGACCAGCATCCGGTGGCGGTGGCCCCCGAGCTGGCGCTGCCCGGCACCGTGCCTCCCGAAAACCAGCGCTCACAGGGCGGTTCCCTCGGAAAGCCCACCGTGGAGACCAAACAGATCAAGGACGCAAATCTCACCTACACCCCCGGAAAGACAGTCTCCGATCACGTGGAGACTCGCGTCATCGACCGCTCCAAGAAATCCAAGAAACGCTAGCGCGACTGAAATACCTCCCCAGGCTTTCCACAAAAAATAACGAAAGGACGGGGGCTGCCACCCCCGCTCCCCCGCCTAACCCCTTCCGCCTACCGGCGGCACTTGCGCGCCAATTTGGGCGCGCTTAATGCAGCGCGCCGCAGGCGTCCTCACTTCCTCATTCCTCCTTCCTCCTTTTTGAAAGATTTCTTCCTTCCTCCTTTTAACTTCTAACTTCTAAATTTCACCATGAACGGACTCATCGGCTGCCTCGTCATCTTCCTTGCCTTCTTGGCTCTTATTGTCCTGGGCGTCATCTGCAGCTACTTCGGGACCTGGTTGCAGGCGCAGGCCTCCGGCGCGCATATCTCTTTCTGGCGACTCTTGATGATGAGCCTCCGGCATGTTCCCTCCAGCCTCATCGTGCGCTGCTACATCCAGATCCGGAAAGCGGGCATCGACACTGTGACCACCGATGACCTGGAGAGCCACTACATGGCCCACGGCAATGTGGAGCGCGTGGTCAATGCGCTGGTGGCGGCGGACAAGGCGTCCATCCACCTGACCTTCCGTCAGGCCGCCGCCATCGACCTGGCGGGCCGCGATGTGCTGGATGCCGTGCGCACCAGCGTGAATCCCCGCGTCATTGACTGCCCCAAGAAGGGCGGCGAGCGCGATACCCTGGATGCCGTTGCCAAGGATGGCATCCAAGTGAAGGTCCGTGCCCGTGTCACCGTACGCACCAATCTGGAGCGACTGGTTGGCGGTGCCACCGAAGACACCATCATCGCCCGCGTGGGCGAGGGAATCGTCACTACCATCGGCTCCAGCGCCTCCTACAGCGCCGTCCTGGAAAATCCCGACAATATCTCCCAGCGACTGCTGGAGAAGGGACTGGACTCCGGTACCGCCTTCGAAATCCTCTCCATCGACATCGCGGATGTGGATGTGGGCGACAACATCGGCGCGCGGTTGCAGGCCGACCAGGCGGAGGCGGATCGCCGTGTGGCGCAGGCCACCGCGGAGGTCCGTCGTGCGGCGGCGGTCGCCTACGAGCAGGAGATGAAAGCGAAGGTGCAGGAAATGCAGGCGCAGGTGGTGGCGGCCCAGGCGGAGATCCCGCTTGCCATGGCCGCCGCCCTCAAGAGCGGAAAGCTGGGCGTCATGGACTACTACAAGCTGGAGAACATGCGCTCCGACACCGATATGCGACGCTCCATCGCCGGCGAAGAACCCCAGCAGATCTAGCGGAAATCCCTTTTCTCCCCTAGAGAAATGACACCATTTGTCATC
>CAZMWS010000217.1:0-3557 GCA_964570085.1 uncultured Lentisphaeraceae bacterium
CCAATATGGGCGCGCTTGGCGCACGCGCCGGTAGATTCCGGCGCGGGGTTTCGGGCAACCCGAAACCCTGGCCAAACTTCCTCCTTCCTCCTTCCTCCTTCCTCCTTTTTCGGAAGCTTCCTCCTTCCTCCTTCCTCCTTCCTCCTTTTTCGGAAGCTTCTTCCTTCCTCCTTTTTCGGAAGCTTCTTCCTTCCCCCTTTTTCCTTTTAGATTTCCAGGAATTTTGGTGCGACGGCGAGGTTATCGATGCCGTTTTGGGTGATAGCGACGGTGTCTTCGATGCGGATGCCTCCCCAGGTGGGGTCATAGAGTCCGGGTTCCACGGTGACCACGTTTCCGGCGGTGAGGGGCGAGGGATTTCCCGGGGAGAGGTGTGGTCCCTCGTGGATTTCCAGTCCCACGGAGTGTCCCAGTCCGTGGAAGAATCCGCGGTAGAGTCCGGTGGACTCGTCGCGTTCCCGTGGGAATCCCTGTTCCTCGAAGTATCGTGCCGCGCCGTCATGGACCTCCTTTCCAGTGACGCCGGGATGCAGGGTCTTCAGGGCGTGTTCCTGTGCCTCCAGGACGGTCAGGTATGCCTTTTTCACGATATCGGAGGCCTTTCCCTTCACGCGGGTGCGGGTCAGATCGCCGAAGTATCCCGTCTTCTGGTCGCGGGGGAAGATATCCATGACGATGGGCTCATGTGCCTTCAGGGGACCGGTACCGGTCTGGTGGGGATCCGCGCCCTGGACTCCGGGGGCGGTGATGGTGCCCTGTGCCAGTCCGCCCTTCCGGGCGATGGCGGCATCCACCTCTCCGCGCAGCTCCTCGGCAGTCAGGATATGCCCGCCGAGCAGCAGGTATCCCTCGGCGTCCACCGTGGCCTGACGGAGCATCCCGTCGGCCTGTGCCAGTCCCGCCTCCGCCAGGCGCTCTGCGGCGCGGACCGCCTCGATCTCCCGGGCGCTCTTCACCTGTCGTTCGGGCGCCAGGGAGTCCGCGGGAGTCAGCTTCACGCCGTTGGCGCGCAGGAGATCCCCCAATGACAGTGGGAAGGACGCGGGGACCTCCCACTCCCAGATGCCGGTGCCGCGGCACACCGTGCGCACCAGCTTCACGAACCAGTGTTCCCCGGGCTCGGAGGAGTCCTCCACGCCGAAGAATTCGGGCAGCCGCTGGACATCGGCCACAGTCACCTGTGGATGGCACTCCTTCTGGGCGCGTCCCAATTCCAGGCAGCTGACTGCCGCGACGCGTCGGTCGCCGGTCTGGAAATACAGGAAGGGATCGGGTGCTGCGAAGCCGGTGAGGTACCACAGATCCGGGCAGCTCTCGCTGGCGGCATAGATGAGCTTGTTCTGCATTTATTTGCCTCGGAGGAATTTTTTGGAGAGTGTGACGCACAGCCAGACGCCCAGGTATACGGCGCCGGAGAGCTCCACGATGACGGCGCCGGGGGACTGCAGGAAGCTCCCGCGTCCGGCGGTGTAGGAGAGTCCCACTCCCAGGAAGCAGCACAGGAAGCAGAGTGCGGTGGCCAATAGCATGATGGCGGGGATTTTCCGGGAGAGGAGCGTCGCGGTGGCCACGGGGAGGATGAGGAGAGCCATGCAGAGGATGATTCCCACCACCTGGGAGAGAATCACCACCGTGACTGCCACCATGAGCTGGAAAGCGAGCTGTGTGCGTGCGCGAGAGAGTCCGCGGAGGGTCAAGAGCTCCGGCTGGAATGCGAGTGCCACGAAGCGCGAGTGCCAGAGATAGGCGCCCAGAAGGACCAGTGCGTCCAGTATGGCGACCAGTTGGAGATCCTGTGGGGAGATAATGAGGATGCTTCCGAAGAGATAGCTATTCAGATCCGCGGCGTATCCGGGTCGGGCATTGGCGAAGGAGATGCCCAGTGCCAGTCCCACCGCCCAGACTGCGGAGAGCACGGTATCCATGCGGAAATGCCATCGTGTGGTCATGAGAGTGATCACCAGCGCCACCACCACGCCCGCCACCAGCGCGCCCGTCCAGGGCGTCAGCCAGGGGAGGCGCGTCTCCAGGGCGGGGAAGTAGCCGGTCAGATAGAGCACCACGCCCACGCCGCCCAACAGCGAATGGCTCACGGCGCCCACGGCGTAGCTGTCGCGCTTCAGCACCACGTAGCATCCCACCACGCCGCAGCAGATGGCGGAGAGAATCATCGCCGCCAGCGAACGCGCCAGCAGTGGCGACTGGAAGAGCTCCTGGAGGAATTCCGTCATTTCCGCACCTCCTTCCCGGAATGGCCGCAGCCGCACTCCGCGTCTCCGTGTGCGTGTTCGTGGGTGCATTCGCCCAGATGGGGTCCGGCGCAGGGGTCCTTCTGCTCATCCCGCGCCACGGGGCATTCGTGATGGAAGATATGGATCCAATTTCCGGCATGGAGATCGTCCTGGGAGACCTGCTGGATCTCGTGCATATCGGCGGTATGGTTCACGCAAACCACGTGGGTCGCGAAGGGCTCCACCATAGTGAGATTATGGGAGACCATGACGATGGTGATGCGCTGGCTGAGCTCCTTGAGCAGCCCATAGATGGTAGCCACTCCGGGGGCATCCAGATTGGCGCCGGGCTCATCCAGCAGCAGCAGCTCCGGCTGGGACGAGAGCGCCTGCGCAATCAGGACCCGCTGGCGCTGTCCGCCGGACAGAGCGGCGAAGGGCTTTTTTGCGGCATCGGCGAGTCCCACCTCGGCAAGCGCCTGGAGGGCGATCTCGCGGTCGGTCTTCCGGGGTCCCAGGAAAGAATAGCGTTCCAGCCGCCCCAAAAGCGCGGTCTCCAGCACGGAGATGGGAAAGCGGTGGTCGAATTCCAGGGACTGCGGGACATACGCCATGCGCCGACGCGCCTCCTCGGGGGGCGCGCCGAAGATCCGTACGGAGCCGAATCGTGGTGAGAGCAGTCCCAGCATGAGCCGCAGGAGCGTGGTCTTTCCGCCGCCATTGGGTCCCACCACGATGGCGAAATCCCCCTGGGAGACCGTCAGATTGATATTATGGAGCACCTCCCGTTCCTCGTAGCCGAAGCAGAGGTCCTGGATTTGCACAGCAGGGATACTCATGGAAATCAAGGCAGAATCTGGTACTCCCGTGCGATGGTCTCCGCCATTTCGCGGAGGCCCCGGGAGGCGTTTTCGGGAAGGGGATCCAGGGGGACCACCCGGCATTTCAGCTCGTCAGCCAGGACCTTCGCGGTCCGGGGAGAGAATTGCGGCTGGACGAAGATGGCGGGCACCCGCAGTTCCCGGGCCTTCCGGATGGTCTGGAGGAGCTCCCGGGGCGAGGGCTCCTTGCCCTCCTCCTCAATGGAGAGCTGCGTAATGCCGTATTCCCCCAGGAAGTATCCGAAGGCGGGATGGTAAACCAGCACCGCACTGCCCGACAACAACGACAAGAGCTCCCGGTTATGGGCATTCAGCTCCTCCAGCGACGCGCGGTATCGCGCGAGATTCGCCCGGAAGGCGTCGGCGTGTTCGGGTCGCGCCGCGCAGAGCGCGTCGCAGACATTTTCGGCGAAGCGGGAGAGATTGGTGGCGGAGAGCCAGACAT